>URDV01000111.1 GCA_900546605.1 uncultured Prevotella sp. | reverse complement strand
ACTTGTTAACCTGTCAACTTGTTAACCCGTTAACCTGAAATTCCGCCAACGGGTAAGAATAAGCAAGAACTCCATCCCTTGCAGGGGTGGAGTCCTTTGCATAAAGTGCGCATGTCAATGAAAAAGAGTGTACTCTTAATAGCTTCATGGCTACCTCTGTCCTTATTTGCTCAGGCTCCAGCCGAAAGTGAGGATGTTATGTTACAAGGCTTTTACTGGAACTCGCAAAAGCAAACGGGGTGGACACAATTGACCCAACAGGTTGATGAAATAAGTCAAAACTTTAATATCATATGGTTACCCCCTTCGGCCAGTGCTGAGGGTGGAGGAACTGTGGGTGGTAGTAATGTAGGTTACCATCCGCGTCAGTGGAACAATCAAACCTCATGTTGGGGTACAGCGTCCGATTTAAAGACCCTTATCAGCAGCATGCATGCAAAGGGAGTAAAGGTGATAGCCGATATAGTTGTCAATCACAGAGCAGGTGACACGGGATGGGGAAACTTCACAAAAGATGATTTCGGAACTTACGGCACCTACCAACTTACCACCGACCACATATGTGCTAATGATGAAATCAATACAGACAAAAGTGCAGAAACATGGTATGGTACGGCAAAAGGAGCTAAAGATACGGGCGAGAATTGGGATGGCGCACGCGACTTAGACCATACGTCACCCTATGTGCAACAAGATGTTGAGGCTTACCTTAACTGGTTGCATGGTGAATTTGGTTATGATGGCTGGCGCTACGACTTTTGCAAAGGGTACGATGGCAAATATGTAGGCATATACAATGCCGCCACACATCCTTATTTATCCGTAGGCGAGTATTGGGATGGAGGTTATGACCCCGTAGCAGCTTGGATTGAAGCCACAGGTCGTCAAAGCATGGCTTTTGATTTCCCGTCAAAGTATGCTGCACTCAACAATGGCTTGGCCAAAAATAACTATGCCAACATGTCGTGGATAGAGGATAAAACCACTTGGCGCCCAGCGGGAATGATACATCACCACAAATACAATCGTTATGCGGTAACTTTTGTTGATAATCATGACACATATCGTGATGGCAATAAGTACACGGGCAACATTCAAGCTGCATATGCTTTTCTCCTTTCATCGCCAGGCATACCTTGTGTGTTTTGGCCTCATTGGGTGGGGGCAGACCACGATGCTATTCATCGCATGATAGCTGTGCGTCGTGCTGTAGGTTTGCATTCCGAAAGCGATGTAACAGTAACGCAGCGTAGCACATACTATGAAAGTCATGCCATAGGCCATAAAGGTCAACTCATAACGCGCATAGGCATAGCAGCCCCTACCACCGTACCCGATGGTTACCAGCTGGTAGCGAAAGGTACGAATTGGCAAATGTTTGCCGATAATGCAGTTGCAGCATCAATAGAGGCCATTCAGCAATCGTCATTGAAGGTGTGGACAGAGAAGGGAAAACTTTATGTGCAAAGTCCGCAGCAACAATTTGTAAGTGTGATTGCCACTGATGGACGCATTGTCTATAATAATCAAGTGACAATGTTATCGCTCACGTTACCCTCCCAATGTTATGTGGTACAAGCAGGAGGTAAAAGCGTAAAAGTGATGGTGAAATAATTTGATGGTACGAAGGCCAAGAGCCTTCGTACCATTGTCTTGTACGCTTGTTTCAGACCTCAACGGGACAATAGAGACCTCAAATTGAAAAAAAAAATAATAGAATTTGGCCATATTTGTTTATAAGCCAGTCGAGATAAAAAAACAAATACCATTTCCTCGAGTGTTCGCTAAGATGAGAATATAAAGTCAAGTCCACCACAAATCTTTGCCTTATAAACGTGCTCTTTCGTCACAATAATAGTTGTATATTTGAGTTTTTAAAATAAATGTTTAACCTCAAAAGTTAGGCTTATGAGAATTTTATGCGGACTTGACGTGCACAAACACATTTCCTAACTTCGTCAATGCGTCACCCAAATCAATGAAATCAGATTGTTAAGTATTGTCCGCTAAAAGTTTCCGACCGATATAAATTAGGGCTGGATTCCTCGCTTGGAATTCAGCCCTTTAAGTTACCTTTGTCTTTGCAAAATATAATTCCAGTAACTATGAACAAAGGTACACATTTTAACGGACAGGCAATAATTTACTTCACGAAAGCCTCCATCACCTTTGAAGGTCTACCCGTTGAGGTGAAAGCTCCCATGTCATAAGCTCCCCAATTGTCGAAAAAGGTGGTGTATGACTTAGGACGCCATTGTCCCCATACCTCAGGTTCCCAATAGAACACGCCACTGCAAACATCGGTGCCGAGCGCCTTCACTTGCGTCATGAAGTTGGTGGTAACTTGTGTGGCAAGTGTTTCGTCAGCCTCAGTTTTTACACCAAATTCGGCCACAACAACAGGCACGTTGTAGGTGTTGTGCACCTCTTTAATGTAGCTAATAGCCATGGCATTAACGTTGAGTGGCGACACATTCTCTTCATCCATCTGTGGATAGTGCGAAAAGGCCACCATGTCAAACTTTCCACCATACTGCTTAAATCGCTGTAGCCACCAACGGTTATCAGCACTTTTGCAAGCTGTGTTAAGGTGTAGCATAACATAAGCCTTGGGCAAAACAGCCTTTGCAGCATTGTAGCCAGAGTTATATAGTTTTACAAAGTTTGACCATCCGTTCGCTATATTGCCTTGTTCGTTCCACAATTGTCCAGTAGGGTGGAGCATACCATTGCGCGTTTCATTACCTATTTGTACCCATTTAGGGGTAACGCCAGCCGCAACAACAGCTCGTAACACAGTGCGTGTGTGTTCAGCCACCTTATTGCTCAGTTGTGCTAAGTCAAGGTTCTGCCATGCTTTGGGTGTTTGCTGACGTGAAGGGTCAGCCCATAAGTCAGAGTAGTGAAAGTCAATCATTACATCCAGTCCTGCTGCTTTAGCAGCCTTTGCCTTGGCCACCACATCGGCCGTGTTGTTAAAGTTGCAGGCAGCGTTTTCGGGGTTCACCCACACACGTAGGCGCACAGCGTTCATACCTAATTCCTTCATCAGTACAGGACATGAGCGAGCCTCACCACTGGCATTGTAGAATTGTCGGCCATCGGCCTCCATCTCGGTGTACCAACTAATGTCGGCACCATGCGCAAAGGTAGTGACCGTTTCGGTAGGTTCACTCGGCGAGGGGGGAGTGGGTGCGTCAGGGCCGTCGCTGCCACAAGCTGTAATGGTCATGGCCAAAAGTGCGAGCAAGGAATAAAATCTACGTTTCATAGTCGTAAACGTGTAATTGAGTTTGTGTTTTTGTTATTTAGACCATGCAAAAGTAATAATAAGAGACAAAATGTGCAATCAATTTATATATAAAATATTACTTTTGCAAAGTGCTTATAGCAATGTGGAGTTTGAGCTACATGGCAATAGGAAACGAAAAAGAAAAGACTTAACCCCCAAGCAACAAAAACGCATACAATGACACAGCTATCACGTTACTTATTTTGTGCCGCACTCATGGCCATGCCTTTAAGCATAACGGCACAACGCATAGAGCGCCAACTTGAAAAAGGTTGGAAATTTACGCGACAAGACAATGCCAACTTTTCGCATACCAATTACAATGACAGCAAATGGCAAAGCGTAATCGTACCACACGATTGGGCCATTTATGGTCCTTTCAGCATTGACAACGACAAGCAAAACACCGCCATAGCTCAGGATGGACAAACACAAGCTATGGAACATGCAGGTCGCACCGGTGGACTGCCCTTTGTGGGTACGGGATGGTATCGGTTGGCCTTCGAGGTACCCGAACTCACAAACAATAAGCGTTGCACCTTGGTGTTTGATGGTGCCATGAGTCATGCACAGGTGTACATTAATGGACAAAAGGCCGTGTATTGGCCTTATGGTTACAACACGTTTTATGTAGATGCAACTCCCTTCTTAAAACAGGGTGCAAAGAATGAATTGGCTGTGCGCCTTGAAAATCAAAATGAAAGTTCGCGTTGGTATCCTGGAGCTGGTATTTATCGCAATGTACACCTTATTGTAACCGAAGATGTTCATGTACCCGTGTGGGGAACGCAGGTAATAACTGATGAGATAGGGGTCGACTTTGCACGTGTGTCGCAACAAACCGAATTAGAGGTACCCGCGGGTAAATCATTAAAGAACTATACCCTTGTGACTGAAATAAAAGATGCCGATGGACACGTAGTGGCTCAAAATAAATGTGTTGTGCAGAGCACACAAGCAAAGCACTACACACAGCAGTTTGTGGTGAGCCATCCACAATTGTGGACAGTTGATACTCCACACCTTTACACATCAGTGTCACGCATTTATGAAGGCAATGAACTGAAGGACACCTATACCACTCGTTTTGGTATACGCCAGGTAAAGGTTGAGGCAGGCAAGGGCTTCTTCTTAAATGGTCAACCGCTCAAGTTTAAGGGCATTTGTCAGCACCACGACCTTGGAGCATTAGGAGCTGAAGTAAACATGGCAGCCATTCGCCGTGAAATTCGTATATTGAAAGACATGGGCTGTAATGCCATTCGCACCTCGCACAACATGCCCGCTCCAGAGTTGGTGCAAGCTTGTGATGAAATGGGTATGATGGTCATGGCAGAGTCGTTTGACGAATGGATAACGCCTAAGGTACAGAATGGCTATCACCAATTCTTTAATGAGTGGGCCGAAAAGGACATAGACCACTTGGTGCGTCACTATCGCAACAATCCGAGTGTTGTAATGTGGTGCATTGGCAACGAAGTACCCGACCAAGACGATGGCGACCGTGGTAACAAAATAGCCTATCGCTTGCAAGAACTTTGTCACCAGCTCGACCCCACACGCCCTGTAACGCAAGGCATGGATCATCCCGACGCTGTTGTAAACAATGGCATGGCTGCTACTATGCAAGTGCCAGGATTCAACTATCGTTCGCACAAATACATTGAAAACATAAAAAAGTTGCCACAAGGGTTTTTGTTGGGCACCGAAACAGCTTCAACCATTAGTTCACGCGGTGTGTATAAATTTCCTGTTGAGCGCAAGGCCATGGCCAAGTATCCCGACCACCAAGCCTCATCGTATGATGTAGAATACTGCTCATGGTCAAATTTGCCCGAGGACGATTGGGTGCAACATGACGACCTACCTTGGACCATGGGTGAGTTTGTGTGGACGGGTTTTGACTACTTAGGTGAGCCTTCACCTTACTACACCGATTGGCCCAGTCATGCCTCATTGTTTGGCATCATCGACATGGGGGGCATACCCAAGGATCGTTATTACCTTTATCGTAGCCATTGGAACAAGTCGGCCGAAACTTTGCACATATTGCCTCATTGGAACTGGGCAGGACGCGAAGGACAAACGACTCCCATTTTTGTTTACACCAATTATCCCAAAGCCGAACTCTTTATTAATGGCAAGAGTCAGGGGGTAGTTGAAAAGGACACCACTGTGACCGTGTATAATAGTGCCGATGAAGAATCTATGCGTACCTTGAAGCGCCAAAAGCGTTATCGCCTCATGTGGTTGAACACAAAGTATGAGCCAGGCACCGTTAAGGTGGTGGCTTATGACCATGCGGGTCATGTGGCTGCTACTAAGGAAATGCACACCGCAGGCGCGCCTTATGCCATACGTCTTGAAGCCGACCGCACTCAACTGACGGCCGATGGCAAAGACCTTTCGTTCATCACAGTGAGTGTGGTGGATAAGGATGGTAACTTATGTCCGTTGGCCGACAACGAGATAAAGTACACCGTGACGGGTGCAGGCCATTACAAGGCTGGTACCAATGGCAACCCAGCCTCGCTTGAGTCGTTGCAACGCCCACAGATGAAGGTGTTCTCAGGTCAGATGACGGCCATTGTGAGTACTAACGAACAGCCTGGCACTATCAGTTTTAAGGCTACGGCTAAGGGCTTAAAGCCCGCAGTGTTAACACTCACTTCGCGTTAAAAATGTGTACTCTGTTTACAACTGTGCGCTGAGCTGGGGCTTGTTAATTGAGCATGATTGTAATAAACGACTCGATTGTCCCTTATGCAGAAAAAACGTTGGCGGAATGAACAAATTGCTAAATTCAGCTTGTTCATTCCGCCAACGTTTTTTAGTGTGTGCTTGTTTAGTAAATGATGAGTCCTATGAGTCCTGCAACGAGCATCACTAATATAGGATTCGTTTTGCGCCACTTGGTCAATGTAAAAGCCACTATGAAAATGCCAACGTTCAAGGCCAACGTCCATGTATTGTCTTGTGGCGTACCAAAGTTCTCCTTCGACATGAGCAACACAGCGGCTGCGGCTATTAGGCCAATGATGGCGGGGCGTAAGCCTGCAAAGATGTTGTTCACCAAAGGCGAATCTTTGTGTTTCAGCAAGTAATGGCTAATGGCAATCATAATAATAAAGGGTAGCCACATAATAGACAATGAGGCTAATACGGCACCTATCACTGCAGCCCACACAGGGTAGCCTTCGTGTAGCACTGAGGTGTACCCCACATAGGTGGCCGCATTAATGCCAATAGGGCCAGGAGTTGACTGGCTAATGGCTACAATGTCAGTAAACTCGGCATTGGTTAGCCACTGATTTTTAACCACCACCTCGTTATGAATGAGCGACAACATGGCATAGCCACCACCAAAGTTGAACGTACCGATTTTGGTGAATATAATGAATAGTTTTAAAAATATCATGACAATGTTTAGGCTTTAGGTTTGAACTTTCCCCACAAATAGCCACTCACACCAGCAGCAATAATAATGAGAATGGGCGACACACCGCAAAGTGAAATAAGTAAGCACGATAGCAGCGGAATCCAAAAGTTGTGTCGGTTAATTTTGGCCGTCTTAGCCATGTTAAAGCAAGGCACGGCAATGAGCGCCACTACCGCGGGACGAACAGTGCTGAAAAACTTCATAACATACGGATTGTCCTTGAACGTGTGAAAGAACATGGCTATGATGATGATGGCAATGATAGATGGTATGGCAATGCCTAATGCTCCTACTATGCCGCCCCATACCCCACGAGCCTTGTAGCCAATGTGACTGGCCATGTCGATAGAGAAAATGCCGGGGGTAGCTTGTGCCACAATCAGTATGTCCATAAACTCTTGCTTGTCAAGCCAATGGTTCTTGTCAACAAATTCGCGCTCCATCACTTGTATCATAGCATACCCACCACCTAAGGTGAGGGCACCAATTTTGTTGCAAGTAAGAAAAAACTTTAATAGCATTTGTGCTGGTTGAATAAATCTGTTTGGAAATGTTTCAGTTGCAAAGTTACGTTTAATATATTGAAGTCGTTTAAACTTTTCTGACGAAGATTATATTTGAGCTTCATTAAAGTTTACGCGTTGGCGGAATTAGTAAACAAGTTGACAAGTTAACGGGTTAACAGGTAAGTTTGCCAAGC
>URDV01000110.1 GCA_900546605.1 uncultured Prevotella sp. | reverse complement strand
CTTACCTGTTAACCCGTTAACTTGTCAACTTGTTTACTAATTCCGCCAACGCGTACTATGTAGTAATTAGGGCGCAAAGCTGATAGCTATCCCTTTTGTGTTAGGTTGAGTACACATAGGTGTAAAGCAAAGCACGCATTGATTGTCAACAAAATAATAGTAGTTGATAATCAATGCGTGCTTTGCTTTGAAACGTGTTCTATTTAACCTTTGAGTGTTTTAATTTTTTCGGCACATTTTTCCATTAACCATTTAGGAGTAGAAGTGGCTCCACAAATGCCTACGCTCTTGGCATTGGTAAACCAATTAGCATTAATGGCTTCAGGGGTGTCGACCAAGTAAGTGTGAGCATTCACCTTGCGACAGGCCTCGTGTAGTACCCTGCCGTTTGAACTCTTTAGTCCACAAACAAACACCACAACATCATGACGTGCTGCAAAACTGCAAATGTTAGGTAAGCGGTTAGCTACCTGTCGGCATATAGTGTCGAAGTAGCGAAAGTCTGATGGTTGACTCATGTGTTGTGTAATGTAGTCAACCACTTGTCTGAACCCTTCAAGCGGCTTAGTGGTTTGCGAAAATAGTGCAATGGGACGTGTAAAGTCAAGCTGTGCAGCCTCGTCTGAGCTTTCAATTACCACCGCCTCGCCATTGGTTTGTCCCACAAGTCCTAACACCTCAGCATGTCCGCGCTTGCCATAAATAACAATTTGAGGGCGTGGATTTTCAGAGTACACTTTTTTAATGCGTCGCTGCAACTGCAACACCACGGGGCATGTGGCATCAATAATGCAAATGCCACGGTTGGCAGCAGTAGCATAGGTAGCAGGTGGTTCGCCATGTGCGCGCAGTAGCACCTTGGTGCCTGGTGGCAGTTTGAGCAAATCGTCGTGGGTGATGGTTTGCAGTCCGGCTTGGTGCAAACGCTCACATTCGCTACCATTGTGCACAATGTCGCCTAAGCAACACAAAGAACCAGCTTGTGCTAACTCCTCCTCAGCCTTGCGAATGGCTGTGGTTACTCCAAAACAAAAGCCTGATGCAGCGTCAATTTCAATGTTCATAATGAAACAAGTGGTTTAGGCGGTAATTAAATTTTAAAGTCAACGGGTATGGTAATACGCACGTTAGTAGGGTTTCCTTGCTCATCGGTGCCAGGCTTCCACTTAGGCATACTCTTTAGCGCATTCATGGCCGTGCGGAATATTTCGGGGTCAAATGCATTCTTCACATCAAGGTCGGTGGCGCGGCCATCAGACCCAATGATGAAAGTAAGGGTAATGGAGCCTTGTTTTTTGTTGTTAATGCAGTTAGTGGGGTAAACTATGTGGTCGTCAAGCCACTTCATGAAAGCCCTCAAGCCACCTGGAAAGTCGGGTACCTGCGACACTTGCTCCGTGGGTACAATCTTTTGTTTAGCAATAGGCAAGGTTTCATCGTGTATGCCCGTTGTGTCAATAATAGGGGTAGTAATAACTTTGTCTTCAGGGTCATAGTCAATGGGGCCGTCAGCACCAATCACTTCAAGTGGAGGCAGTCCGTCAACAATTTTGGGGTGGGCAGCCGACTTAGCTCCTGGCGCAGTGCGCACCGAGGGCGCTTGACGAGCTGTGGCTAAAAATTTAACCTTGTATCCCTCTTTCAACTCAGCAGGCTTTTGTGCAAAAGCATCTTCGGCTGCTTTCATGTTACGCGCTGTAATGATGTGAACATATAAGGCCCATGAACCCAACAAAAGGGCAAATGCCGCTAATGTGCCGAACAATAAACAGAACACACGCTTGTAGCGTGCCCCCGTTTGCTCACGCAGCTTGTAGGCACCATATGCTTTGTTGCGACCCTCAAACACCAAGTCGCACCATTCTTTTGAATATATGTTGAATGACGAACGCACTTAATCTATCTCTTTCTATTATCAAGGTGCAAAGTTAGCAAAAACTTTTGCTAACTTTGCAACGTAAAAAGCTGAAACTACCCTTATAAACAACGATGAGCGAAGAAAAGAAGAATAAAGATGACGTACTAAAACCCGCTGAGGCGGTTGACAACACCTTGACGGACGAGGCTAACAATGCTGCTGAGGCCCACTCAGACTATCACCCTGCAGAGGTGAAGGATGAGGATGGTAAACTGCAGCTAACGGGCATGTATCAAAATTGGTTCCTTGATTATGCCTCGTACGTTATTCTTGAACGTGCCGTCCCCCACTTGGGTGATGGCCTAAAACCTGTGCAACGACGCATTCTGCACTCAATGAAGTTGCTTGACGATGGACGCTACAATAAAGTGGCTAACGTGGTGGGTCATACCATGCAGTTTCATCCACATGGCGATGCTTCAATTGGTGATGCCTTGGTGCAGTTAGGACAGAAGAATTTGCTCATTGATTGTCAAGGAAACTGGGGTAACATTCTTACAGGTGATAGCGCAGCAGCACCCCGTTACATTGAAGCACGACTATCAAAGTTTGCACTTGATGTGCTCTTTAATCCTAAAACCACAGAGTGGAAGATGTCGTATGACGGGCGTAAAAAGGAACCTGTTTCACTACCTGTGAAGTTTCCTTTGCTCTTGGCTCAAGGGGCTGAAGGCATTGCTGTGGGGTTGTCGGCTAAAATTCTGCCTCACAACTTTGGTGAACTTTGCGAGGCTGCCATTAAGTATTTGCATGGCGAAAAATTCCACCTTTACCCTGATTTCTTAACAGGTGGCTCTATTGATGTGTCGCGTTACAATGATGGTATGCGCGGTGGAGCTGTGAAGGTGCGTGCCAAAATTGAAAAGTTAGATAGCAAAACGCTCGTCATAACCGAAATACCTTATGGCAAAACTACCAGCACTCTTATTGACTCCATATTAAAAGCCAACGAAAAGGGTAAGATAAAAATACGTAAGGTAGAGGATAACACAGCAGCCGAGGCCGAAATACATGTTCACCTCACCCCAGGCACCTCAAGCGATAAAGCCATTGATGCACTCTATGCCTTCACCGATTGTGAAACGAGCATCAACCCCAATTGTTGTGTTATTGACAATAAAAAGCCTAAGTTCCTAACCGTAAGCGATGTGTTGCGTCGCTCGGTTGAACACACCCGTTCACTGCTTGAACAAGAGTTGAAGATTCGTCGTGGCGAACTGATGGAGAGCTTACACTTTGCATCGCTTGAACGCATCTTTATAGAAGAGCGCATTTACAAAGATCGTGGCTTTGAGCAAGCTAAGGATATGGATGCTGCAGTGGCCCACATTGACAGCCGTTTAGCTCCTTTTAAAGAGCAGTTCTATCGCGAAGTAACACGTGAGGACATATTGCGCTTGATGGAGATAAAAATGGGGCGCATACTTAAGTTTAATAAAGACAAGGCCAACGAACTCATTGCTCACATGAAGGATGAGGTGGCACGCATTGACCATGACTTGCAAAACATGGTTGAGGTTACAAGCAATTGGTTCCGCCTTATTCGCGACAAATATGCTGCTGCCCACCCACGCCGCACCGAAATACGATCGTTCGACAACATTGAGGCAACCAAGGTGATTGAGGCTACCGAAAAGTTATACATTGACCGTGAAAATGGCTTTATGGGTACGTCGCTCAAGAAAGATGAGTTTGTTGAAAACTGTTCACCCATTGATGATATCATCATTTTTTATCGTGACGGAACTTACAAAGTTACTCGTGTAGCCGAAAAGGTGTTTATTGGCGAAACGGAGCGAATGAAGCATGAAAAGAAGAAAAAGGTTGAGGTTATTCACATAGCCGTGTTCAAAAAAGGTGATAAACGTACCATTTACAATGCCGTTTATCGTGATGGAGCCACCAATGCTTGCTACATTAAGCGCTTCAACGTGACGAGCATTACGCATGATCGTGAGTACGATGTGACTATGGGTACACCTGGCAGCAAAATTCTGTACTTCACAGCCAACCCCAACGGCGAGGCTGAAACCATAAAGGTAACCTTCCGCCCTAATCCCAAACTGAAACGCATCAGCATGGATCGTGACTTTGGCGAAATATTGGTAAAAGGACGACAGAGCAGGGGTAACTTGCTCACACGTGTTGATGTGCACAAAATTATACTCAAGGCGCATGGTGCCTCAACGTTAGGAGGACGCAAAGTGTGGTTTGACCATGATGTGCAACGCCTTAATTATGATGCACGTGGCCAATATTTGGGTGAGTTCCACTCTGACGATTATGTGTTGGTAATATTAAAAAATGGTCAGTTCTATACTACCAACTTCGACCTCAACAACCATTATGAACCTACAGGCATACTGCGCGTTGAAAAGTTTGATGAACACAAGGTGTGGACGGCAGTGCTCTATGATGCCGATCAGCAAGGCTTTCCTTACGTCAAGCGATTTACGCTTGAACGTTGCGTGCAAACACGTCCACAAAGCTTTATAGGTGACAATGCCAATTCGCGCTTTGTGTTACTTACTGACCAAGTGTATCCGCGTGTGCAAGTAACCTATGGTGGTAATGATGACTTTCGCGATGCATTGGTGGTTGATGTTGAGTCATTTATAGGCGTAAAGAGCTATAAGGCCAAAGGTAAGCGCCTCACCACTTGCACGGTTGAGCGAATTGAGGAATTAGAACCTACTCGCTTTTTAGACCCAGAGACCGAAACAACTACTGATGCTGAAGAAAAAACGAACATTGAAGAGGCTAATAACGATGATGAAAATAGTGAACTCTCATTGTTCGACAACGTAGAATAAAGGGTAGTTCTAAAAATTCACTCTAAAATGAAATACGGGTTTTCGAGGTGATGAGTTGCCTCGTTAACCCGTTATTTTGCCCGCTTGTTAACCCATTGCTTATCCGTAACCATTTTTTTATCACAACCTTATATGCATAAACTAATCACAACCATCATAGTTATGGGCTTGCTTGTAATGTCGTTTGTAAGTTGTCGGCAAAGTAAGCCACAGGTTGACAAACTCTATGTAGATAGTGTAATAGTAGCGAACCGTGATGTGTTGTTTTCAAATCCCTCAAAAGCCGATAGCATTTTTAGCCAATTGCAGCATGAGGTAACTGATAGCGCCGAATGGTATAGGTTACAACTTTATCGTGGCACAGCATTATTCCGTGGCGGAAAAACGCAACAAGGCCATCAAATCTTTAACCAAGTAGAACATTGGTGTAACACGCATGCAGGCAATGATTACCTTCTTGGCTTAATGTGGAATCATCGTGGCAATGCACTATTGTTTATGGGCAATAGTCGCAGGGCTGGACAATGTTACGAACGTGCTTTCACCTTGCTCAATCACGACCCTAAATCAAAGGACTTGATAGCAGCAACTATCAATCTGGCCGACAACTACATGCAAGCTGGACATATGCCCTTAGCTGCTGAGCGCTATCGTTATGCCCTCTTTTTAACCGATTCGTTACACGATGACACCGATCGAGCATCTATTTGTTGTGGATTAGGATTAGTGTATATGGAGTTAGAGAACTTTAATGAGGCACACCATTTTTTTAATATAGCAGCTCGCGATGTAGCACAGCGTTCCTTACAGACACAACACTTCTACCACTTTTCGTTGGGCAACTGTTACTATCTACAAGGACGTTACAATGAGGCTTTAAAAAGTTTTAAGCGTGCTTTGCACATTGGTCAGCAGTTAGGCAATAATTATTTAACAGAGGTGTGCCGCATTAATTTGGGCGAGATATACTTGATGCAAGATAGTTTGGTACAAGCACAGCAGCAAATGCAGCATACACGTCACTATTTGCAGCGCAATGGTGAAATGCTATCACCCGAAAATTTGTTCTATGTGAAGAGTCTACTGGCTGACCTCGACATAGCACAGCGCAAAGGTTGCCAGGTAAACGACATACTTGAACCCTTATCAGGTTCTACCCAAGTGGTGCGCTCACCGCGCTACCTCATGTTACACTATCGCCGTTTAGAGCGTTATGCTGCGCGCTATGCCCAGTGGCAACGTGCTTATAACTATCAAAAACGTGCTGAACTTTATGGTGACTCACTTCATAACCAACAAACGCGCAATAGTGTGGCCGATTTGGCAGGTCGCTATCAGCGTGACACCACATTGTTGCGTCAGCAAATAACGTTGTCAAAGGTGTCGGCACAGTCGGCTCGTAGGCAGAATTACTTAATTATAGCCATTGTTTCGGTAGTGGCATTGTGCTTAGCTGCCACACTCATCATAGTGGTTTACCGTCGTCGCACACATGAGCGCTTAAAGCGACAAATGGAGCAGATGACAGAGTTGCGCATGGACATTGTGCGCAACCGTGTGTCGCCTCACTACATATTTAATGTGTTAGGTACGGTGTTGCCACGATTGCAGCGATACCCCGAAATGGTAGAACCCGTTGAAATGTTGATTGATGTGTTACGTGGCAATTTGCTTACATCGGGTAAGGTGGCAGTGCCCTTGCGTGATGAGTTAGCATTGGTGCACCATTTTGTTGACCTACATCATTATAGCAAGGGGGCCTTACCCGCAGTAACTTGGCAGGTTGATGCCAATTTGGAACAGAGCGATTGGTTAGTGCCCAGCATGTCGTTGCAGATACCTGTTGAGAACGCATTGAAGCATGCCTTTACCACATTAACAGACGAGAGTGCCATACACATAGCCATTACACAAGTTGATGGTGTGCTCACCATACAAGTTACTGATAATGGTCAAGGTTATAACCCAGGTCGCATTAAGCGCACCAATCGTGACACAGGCACGGGGTTACGATTACTAACTCGTACACTCGAGATTTTGAATCGTTACAATCGCAGCAATGCCAGTTTGCTCATTACCAACATTGCTCCGCCTCATCATGGTACACGTGTAGTATTGCGCATTCCTAAAGGTTACAATTTTAACCTAAAGGGTGAGGCTGCTTCGTAGGTTGAAGGTTATGAATATATTTTGTTGTTACAATCGGTAAATTTTACTATGCTAATCAATATACTCAATCGTCCAGTCTATGGTTGGACGATTGAGATATCTATATTCAAGTTTCGGATTTAGATTTTCTCACCTTAGGCTTTGCACGGGTTTGGCTGAAAGTCTACAAAGTTTTTTCTAAATTATTACTGTTTGCTAAAAAAAAGGGCTGAATTACAAGCGAGTAATCCAGCCTTAATTTTTTTCGGTTGAAAACGATTAGCGCACAGCTATAATTTTAAATACCATTTTTCGGAAATATTGACTTCTTAAATGGACGTAAATACGTATTTTGATAGTAATATAATGGGAGTAAAGGATGGCCTGTTGGGGTGTAAAGAAGAGAATGCAGGGGGTAAATGGTGCGTTTTTGTATAAATAATGCAAATTAAGGTTATATAGTTTGTAAAAGATGCGTCTATTTTATATAGCGACATCATTTTGGGGGGGCTATGAAATGTCTTGTATCAGTAAAAAAATTATCTCATATACCCATATTC
>URDV01000109.1 GCA_900546605.1 uncultured Prevotella sp. | reverse complement strand
TATGTCGTTCGACTTCAATATAGCCATTTCCATAGCTACACCAATACCATCATCGGCTCCTAAGGTAGTGCCTTTAGCACGCATCCATTCACCATCAACATAGGTTTGTATGGCATCCTTGCTAAAGTCAAAGTCAACATTCTTGTTCTTTTCGCATACCATATCCATGTGGCTCTGCAAAATTACCGTTTTGCGATGTTCATGCCCAGGAGTAGCAGGTTTACTAATGCACACATTACCCGTTTCGTCAACCTTAACAGGCAAGCCCAAACTTTCACCAAAGGCCTTTAAAAAGGCTATTATCTGTTCCTCTTTTTTTGAGGGACGAGGCACTTTATTCACTTCAGCAAAGCAATCGAACACGATGCTTGGCTCTAAAAGATTGTTGCTACTCATTGCTATATATATATAATTGTGTAACTTTGCTTCGAATTCGGGGTACTCAGCCCCCTTTCAAGGAGCAAAAGTAAGAAAAAGAAATGAAAGTATTCATAGCTACACTATTAATTGTTGCTATCGGCATGGCTTTATTGTCAATTCGCCTATTCTTTGGCAAACGTTTTGTCAAGACACACGTCAGTCAAAGTACTGCCATGCGACAACGCGGCATAGGTTGTGTGCAGTCACAAGATGCTATGGCACGCATGGAGAATCCGCACAAAATAAAAGAAAGAATTAAAAAAACAGACGCAATACAAATATGAAGAAGTTTACAACAAGCATCTTACTGCTTATAGCTACACTCACCATAACTGGTTGCAACAAAAAGGAACCAGCACAACAAGTAAAGCAAAATGGACTACCTAAAGCTGGAGCAACCATCAATAATGCTAATGGGTCAGCCATTGCTGTAGTTGACATCGACACTCTTGCAGCACAAAGCGAATACTGCAAAGACGGGCAAAAACAACTCGAAGCAAAGCAAAATGCCTTCCGCAAACAATTGAATGCAAAGGGGCAGGCGTTGCAAAATGCCATGGTTAAATTCCAAAAGAAAGTACAATCAGGACAATTTACCTCACAGCAACAAGCTGAAGCAGAACAAGCCTCACTACAAAAACAGCAACAAGCCTTGCAAGTCTTCCAAGAGAAAATTGAAAGCGAAATGGCTAAAGCCACACAAAACTACCAAACAAAATTGCGCGAGGACCTCAACAAATTCTTGAAGGAATATAATGCTGATGGCCGATTTAAAGTAATCATTAGCAAGAGTGGCGACAACGTGCTTTATGCCGACCCCGCAATTGACATTACAAGCGATGTTATTGAGGGCCTTAACAAACTATACAAAAAATAACCTACTAGGGGATGTTGAGAGACTTCATTACAACAACTGATTTTTCATATACTCCCCCTATGTGTTTTACATGCTCAAAACACTTCAAAAGTCTACTTTTCGTTTCAAATACTATAGCAAAAGGAGATTAAGATACAAAAAAAAGGAAGTAAAGCATTGTAATACACAATAAATTATTACCTTTGCAGCCGCTATGCAAAGTGAAAACCTCCTAAATATCAATTTGGCGCATGTTGCCGAAGCAGCTAAACGCCTTGACATTGAGCTGACTGATCGCTTCTTTGCTGACCTGGAGCAAGAAGAAATAAGCGGCGGAGACATTCACGCCGAAATATTTGTTCGTGCAACAGCAGGAGACATTTACAATGTGCAAGTAAAGGTCAAAGGCAACGTAATCGTTGCTTGCGATCGATGTTTAGACCCTTTGCAAATAGAGGTTGAAGCCTCAGACACACTTAAAGTGAAAGATGCTGACCCCGAAGATTGCGATGCGGATGACATGCTTTATCTTGAAGCAAACAATCCTTGCTATGATTTTTCATGGCAAGTTTACGAAATCATTGAAACGTCTCTCCCTATGCAACGCGTCCACCCCGAGGGTGAATGCAACAAAGATATGGTTAGCTACATATTGACTGATGATAACGAAGATGATGACATCTTTTAAAACAAGAATCGGCCAATAAACCCACATGTAAAATCATTCTAAAAATACTACAAAAAAATGGCACATCCTAAAAGAAGACAATCAAAGACGAGAACTCTAAAGCGTAGAACTCACGACAAGGCAGTTGCTCCTACATTGGCAGTATGCCCCAACTGCGGTGGTTGGCACATTTACCACACAGTATGCCCTACTTGCGGCTACTATCGTGGTAAGCTTGCTATCGTTAAGGAAGTGGCTGAGTAAGCACACCAAGGGCTTTCTCGTAAGCTTTGACATTTCAGTAGCTTAAGAGTTGTATGCTAACTCTTTGCGTTTACTCACCTGTCTGCGTCTCATCCAGACATACGATGAACGCCATGAGTATGCAACTCTTAAGCTATTTTTTTACATAAAAACGTGCATCAAGCAAATGCTAACGGAACAAAAGTTACCCATAGCGAAGCTACAAGGCCGTTTCACAAAAAACATACTTTTTTGACCTCGAAGCCACATTTTCATAACTCATCGGCTCACACTGACTAAGGCACATTGTGTCATCAACTTCATACCCTCACCTTTAGGGAATGGGTTCACTCATGACTATCGTTTCTAAACACCAATTATAAACTTCTGCCTACCGATATTAAGCAAATCTATCAATAGTGAATTGCTACGTGGCATAGTTTTCAGCTACTTTTTCAAACGATTAGGTGCAAGGCAAGCATAGTCTTAACTGAACTCTATCATAAGCCTTTGTCACATAAACAAGGTTCAAAAACGTAAACGCATATAGTCCTTATGGAAAAAATTAATGCAGTTATAACAGGCGTAGGTGGTTACGTACCTGAATACGTACTTAACAACGATGAACTCTCACGCATGGTCGACACAAATGATGAGTGGATCATGACACGCATCGGCATCAAAGAACGCCGCATATTGAACGAAGAAGGATTGGGTACCAGCTACATGGCACGCAAAGCCGTCAAGCAGTTGCTTGAAAAAACAGGTACTGACCCTCAAGAGGTTGACTGCGTAATTGTTGCTACCACTACTCCCGACTACCACTTTCCCTCTACCTCAAGCATCGTTATTGGCCGTTTAGGCATGAAGAACGCTTTTGCCATTGATATGCAAGCTGCCTGCTGTGGCTTTTTATTTGCCATGGACGCTGCTTCGGGCATGATTCAAAGCGGTCGATACAAAAAGATTGTAGTTTGTGGTGCCGACAAAATGTCGTCAATTGTTGACTATACTGACCGTGCTACTTGCCCTATCTTTGGCGATGGTGCAGCTGCCGTATTGGTTGAACCTACAACTGAAGAAGGCATGGGATGGCAAGATAGCTACCTACGTACTGATGGTAAAGGTCTACCCTTCCTCTGCATGAAAGCAGGCGGTAGCGTTTGCAGCCCATCCTATTTTACTATTGACCACAGAATGCATTACTTGCATCAAGAGGGTCGCACCGTGTTTAAGTTTGCCGTCACTAACATGAGCGATGCTTGTGCTAAAATAGCTGAACGCAATAATTTGACACACGAAAACATTGCATGGGTTGTACCTCACCAAGCTAACGTGCGCATTATTGAAGCCGTAGCTCATCGCTTGGAGTTACCAATGGACAAAGTAATGCTCAACATTCAGCGTTATGGTAACACTTCAGCTGGCACACTACCATTAGCTCTTTGGGATTACGAAAAGCAATTAAAGAAGGGCGACAACATCATTCTTTGTGCTTTTGGCGCAGGTTTCACATGGGGCGCAGCATACATGAAGTGGGGTTACGACGCTAAATAACACATCGTGTCGTTACAACTGAAGAACAATAGCACTTTGAGCTTTGCATAGATTTGTGCAAATGGCCATATTGGCTCAATTCTATTCGCAGCCTATCAAGTTCCATACCGAGGGTTACAAAAAGCTCAAAATGTAGATGATCTTTTGGAAAAGACCTCACACAAGCCATTAAATAAAACAAGAACGCTGCTTGTAAACAATACCACAAAAAGGTTTATAGTAGGAGTAATTATGCATTCAAGCTACAACATCTCTTACTATAAACCTTTCAGTACTTTTCATAAACCACATAAAAAATCAAACAAAAACGCGTATGCACAAAGCTGGCTTTGTAAACATTGTAGGTAATCCTAATGTTGGCAAATCAACCCTGATGAATTTACTCATGGGTGAGCGTATATCCATTGCTACATTCAAAGCACAAACCACACGCCACCGCATTATGGGCATCATCAACACAGACGACGCACAAATTGTTTTTTCAGACACACCAGGGGTACTCAAGCCCAACTACAAACTGCAAGAGGAGATGCTTGCCTTCTCTGTGTCAGCATTGCAAGATGCTGATGTGCTGCTCTACGTGACTGATGTGGTTGAAAAGCCCGACAAAAATAGTGACTTCCTCGAAAAGGTAAAAAAGATGAATGTACCAGTGTTGGTACTTATCAATAAGATTGACATCTCAAACCAAAAGGATTTAGAGCAATTAGTTAAGCTTTGGCATGAAAGCCTACCTCAGGCTGAAATATTTCCCATATCAGCCAAAGTAAAGTTTAATGTAGAGAATGTGCTCAAACGCATTAAAGAACTGTTGCCCGACTCTCCCCCCTATTTTGGTAAGGACCAATGGACAGACAAACCTGCCCGTTTCTTCGTCACCGAAATTATACGCGAAAAGATTTTACTCTATTATGACAAGGAAATTCCATATGCTGTCGAAGTAGTGGTTGAACAATTCAAAGAGGACGATAAGCACATTCACATCAACGCTGTCATATACGTTGAACGTGATAGCCAAAAGGGTATTATCATTGGCCATCGAGGAGTAGCGCTAAAAAAAGTTTCAACCGAAGCACGCAAAACTCTTGAAAAGTTTTTTGGCAAAAACATCTTCCTTGAAATTTTTGTAAAGGTGGACAAAGATTGGCGTAGCAACACAAAACGTCTTGAAGCCTACGGCTATAAGCTTGATTAAAAAGTTGCACAACATTGTGGGAAACTCCGTAAGACGATGCATTATCTTATTCATCATTACGCATTCCACTCAGCACATATAAGTAGGTGTTCAAAATTATTTTATATTATCGATAGATATTATTTTCAACATCTACTTAGCTCAACTATGCCACAAAAGAGCAAGCAACCATTTACATGAAAACAGGTTGGCGGAACACTACATATCCCCCTCTTTACCCACCAACCTTATTACTCAAACACAATAACAAGTAACAAAGTGTCAAAATTAGTAGCCATAGTAGGCCGACCCAATGTCGGCAAATCTACCCTATTTAATCGCCTTACGGGTACACGCCAAGCTATTGTCAGCGACGAAGCAGGCACCACACGCGACCGTCAGTATGGCAAGTGTGAATGGGGCAAACAAGAGTTCTCAATTGTCGACACAGGCGGTTGGGTCGTAAAATCAGACGATGTATTCGAAGGCGAAATTCGCAAACAAGTAACTCTTGCCACCGAAGAAGCTGATGTCATACTATTTGTTGTCGACATCAAAAATGGTATAACCGACCTCGATGCTGAAGTTGCCTCTATTTTGCGTCGCACAAAGTTGCCTGTCATTCTTTGTGCTAACAAAACCGACAATAACGAAGACCGTTACACATCTGCCGAATTCTACAAATTAGGCTTAGGTGACCCCTTCTGCATTTCAGCCATTACTGGTAGTGGGACAGGCGATTTGCTTGACCTCATTATCGAAAAATTGGGTAAAGATGATAATAACAACGAGGCTGAAGACAACATTCCTCGC
The DNA here is from genome assembly GCA_900546605.1 of uncultured Prevotella sp. GTDB lineage: Bacteria > Bacteroidota > Bacteroidia > Bacteroidales > Bacteroidaceae > Alloprevotella. The sequence continues at coordinate 1,771 of URDV01000109.1, read as the reverse complement.
TTTAGCGTTGTAGGTCGTCCTAACGCAGGTAAAAGTAGCATTATTAATGCTTTCTTGGGCGAAGATCGTAATATTGTAACAAATATAGCAGGTACCACACGCGATAGCATTCTTACGCGATACACCAAGTTTGGTTTCGACTTTTATTTAGTTGATACAGCAGGTATACGTCGTAAGAACAAAGTAACTGAGGATTTGGAGTTCTACTCTGTAATGCGCGCCATACGCTCTATTGAAAACTCTGATGTTTGTATCTTGATGATTGATGCCACACGCGGCATTGAGAGCCAAGACCTCAACATTGTGCAGATTATTCAAAAGAACACAAAAAGTATTGTTGTAGTGGTTAACAAGTGGGATCTTGTTGAGGACAAGTCGAATACAGCTATTCGACACTTTGAAGAGGCTATTCGCAATCGCATGGCTCCCTTCGTTGACTTCCCCATCATCTTTGCATCAGCGCTTACAAAGCAACGCATCTTCAAGGTGCTTGAAACGGCTAAAGATGTATACCTGGCTCGCAAACGTCGCATCTCTACTTCAAAACTTAACGAAGAGATGCTTCCCCTTATTGAGTCATATCCACCCCCTTCTATCAAAGGTAAATACATCAAGATTAAATATTGCGCTCAGTTGCCCAACACACAGATTCCTTCATTCGTATTCTATGCCAATTTACCTCAGTACGTAAAGGAACCCTATCGTCGTTTCTTAGAGAATAAGATTCGAGAACGTTGGAACTTTACAGGCACACCCATCAACATTTTCATCAGACAGAAGTAATATGTTGAAACGTCTTTGGTTATTCATTTTTAGTTTACTGCTTACCATTGTACCCAGTGCATGCCATAAAACGTCAAATGAGGCGGTTCACGATCAAGGTGCTGTTGGTGCCGACTCTATGGCTATCACTTGTTACAAAATGCAAGCCAATGGTCAGTTTGATGAATACGTAAATGCCATGCACTCATGTGATGGAACTACACCTGATTACAAACAACGCATGGTTGTCATGTTGCGTCAACATCAAAAGCAAATAAACGAAGAAAAAAAAGGCGTTAAAGACGTAAGCCTACTGCGCACCGAAATGCACAATAATAACAAAATGGCGAACGTTTTTCTTAGCGTAAGCTACAAAGATGGCAGTAATGAAGAAGTTATGCTACCCATGGTTTATGATGGTAAACAATGGCGCATGCAATAAGTTCTTTTTTGAACATTCTCTTCATTCTACATTTTAATAATAATAATTGATTCCGTGATTCGCAACTTTTATTGTCGAATCACGGAATCTTTTTTCTCCATACGCACCATCATTTCCTATTTTAATTTATTGGTGTCCGCTAAAACTCAACGTCCACACATGAGCATTGGCTATAAAATTCCATCAGTTGTTCATTGTGAGCAAGGACAACAAAGGATAATGTGGAAGCCTAAAAAGTACGAGAAAAAGACGCTAAAAATGAAAAAAAATAATACTTTTGTCAAGCCGAACAAATAGCCAAAGGCTCGACTTTTCCAGTGTGCGTTCCAACAGATGACAACTAATTTAGTATGGAAAAAGGGAAAGTGACTAATATTTTAGAGTAGAAAGTTTAAGACTGTCTATTCAATTTATTAATCAAAATAGTACTATACTCAAGTGCTATTGAGTACTATACTCAAGTGCCATTGAGTACTATACTCATGTGCCATTGAGTACTATACTCATGTGCCATTGAGTACTATGCTCATGTGCCATTGAGTACTATACTCATGTGCCATTGAGTAC
>URDV01000108.1 GCA_900546605.1 uncultured Prevotella sp. | reverse complement strand
CAAGTTAACGGGTTAACAGGTAAGTTTGCCGAGCTTTTTAAGTTTCCTGTCATTCGGCTTTAACATAATAAGTGGTGTAAAGCATACTTACTTGTTAACCTGTCAACTTGTTAACCCGTTAACCTGAAATTCCGCCAACGCGTTTTATAGAACAAAAGGGTATGACATGTAATCACACCCTTCAAGGGAGTAGTTTCAACCGTACCCCTTTATGAATTTCGTCCTAAAACTTCCATTCACCACATTATGGGGTCGGTTAAAAGGCCCCTCCCAACCCTTATTTCGTGATTCCTTAGACTTATCGTAAATGCGCTGAAATGTTTAACACTTGTCGAGTTAGTCGTCTATTCCGTATATTCCTTTCCGCCAATGCTCAATATGCGGGCATCGCCCTGTCCTGGAAGTGGCTCATAGATTATAACCTCAACCTTTTTTTTGTTGTTATCCACGCATTCATAACGATAGTTTGTTCCAGCCACAACTTGGCGAGAAACCTTGAGGGGTTTCAGTTGCAAGTTGCTGTGCGACAGGACAACAGCCTTGAAGAGAGAATCTTCTTCTGTCGTAAGTTTTGTACTCTTGCCGAATGCACCTACCCTTTGAGTTTTTTGGGTGCTGGCGCATGATGTCATACCAATGATGATGGTCGCTAATGCCAATGTTTTTATTGTATTCATATTTCTTAATTGTTACTTACCTATAGTGTATCTTACACCTACATTGAGATTGAAGTTCAGCGGTTTCTCCTTGTAGATAGTCTGGAGTGAAGAATGGTCGTCTAAATGATAGCTTACGCCCGGCTCTGCATAAATACCGACATTGTCAAGCACGTCAAACTGCACGCCGAAATCCGCATTTACAGACATTTGCAAAGGCTTGCTGTCAATGTTGACAGTCTTTTTCTTCTTTGTCGCATTATTGATGACATATTCTTTCGTGATATTTCCCGATACGCATTTTTCTGCAAGTACACCTGCCGAGCCATATAGATTGAACCTTTTGTATGACCATGCAATATATTTCATGTTGACAGGAATTCCTACATAGTTCAGCCTTTGCTCGCCCGTAAAGTAGTTCTCTTTTGTTCCGTCTTTCATGTCGGAAGAGAGACGAGTGTATGTAAGTCCGCTTTCGATGCTCCAATGCTCGTTAAGTGTGTATGCCACTTTCACACCAATGCGTACAGGCAAGCGGTGCTTGTATTTTATCTTCACTTCCTTTCCCTGATTGAATATGTTGATGCCGAGCATAGGGTTGTCCTCCCAGTCAGAATTATCTGGACCGGTTGCAACAACAGGGTCGCCAATAGATGTTATGGTTCTTGATGCCCCCATCAATCCCATTGCACTTGTACTTACAGTCCAACGTAGCGATGTGGACGAAGAGGCGTGACGCCTTGCGTCAGAGTTGTAAGCCACAAGACTGCCATAATTGCTGTTGTGATGATAATTGTTTGCTTTCTTGCTCTCATTCTCACGTTTCGGCAAATTTTCTTTGTCGGCAGTTGTATTCGTTTCTTTTGAACTGTTGGTATCATCCCCCTCATGGTTGTCAGACGCTGTTTCCAAAGATTTCTCATCATTAGCATAAGATGACAATGTATCAATGTCACCAACAGATTTGTGTACTATGGTTGTAATGATGCGTGGCACAGGTGAGTTGTAGGCAATAGGATTATTGCCGTCGTCAGCAACGATATTGCCTTTAGAGGATGGCTCTGCTGGTGTATGTGCTATTTGTAGATTTGTCATTTCTGATGGCATTTGCCCATCGTTTGCGTATTCAGAATATATTGAATATCCTATCAACAAAGCCACGCTTGCAGCGGCTGCAGTATACGCTGTGCGCCGTAGCCAGTAAGTTTTGAAAGGTCTGCCGCTGTGCATATAGCCACCATTCTCATCAGTCGTTCCTTTGCGAATGTCCTCCCAAAGTCCTTTTGGTGCATCTTTCTCATAGTTGCCCAAACGGTCGTGTATGTCTTTTTGCCAATTATTTTTCATACGTTAAATGGAATTGATGGTTCTATAATGTTTAATTTTCTGCGCCAGCATTGATTTGGCCTTGTGCAGCTGCGAAGCTGAAGTATTCTCTTTTATACCGAGCAATTGGGCTATTTCCTTGTGACTCTTATCGTCAATGACATAGAGATTGAATACAGTTCGGTATCCATCGGGCAACTCACGTATAAACCGATGAAGTACATCGGTAGGTATGTCCTCAGTCTCCATACTGTCGCCATCTGCAATGTTCGTATCTTTATCATCGATACTATTAATGGGCAAACGGCTGTTGTTGCGTACAAACTTCAGGGTCTCATTGAGAGTAATTTTTGCCATCCATGCTTTCAAAGACCCTTCTCCACGATACTCGAAACTATCCAGAGAAGTAAATATCTTGATGAACGATTCTTGTAGCACGTCCTTAATGTCTTCGTCTTCTGTGATGTAGCGCGAGCAGAGTGCAGACAGGTATCGCACATGCTTGCGATAAATCCACTCGGTGGCAGTATTGTCGCCATCGAGTGCCTTTCGCAACCATCGTTCCTCTTCCGTTTCTTTTCTGAATGTTATGCCGAACATGATGTTTGTAGGGTTAAAAGCTTTGGAAACAACGAAGTGCAAATGCCTTTACCTTACAGCAAAAAGCATTTGCACTATCTCGTAACAACGAGTTTCTTATTTTGTTACTGTAACTAAAATCTTGCCTGGGAAAAATATTTTTTTCGATTTTTATTCTATTCGATGCAATAATGAGGGTGTTTCGGTATTGTACGCCGATGTGAACGTATGCATTTTGAGCGACAGTTCGGCAGACTTTTTGCCACGGAACGACAGCCAATTGAGTTTTATCTTCAGTTCTTTAGGATGTTCCTTCCATAGTGAGTTGAGGTCAAATGCTATAAGTGCATCCCCGATTCTTCCGTTGGTGTCACCTTGGGCATTGTGGCGCAAGTCGAACTCATATACATTATCCTTGTTCACACCACTCACAAGATTAATGACATGCTTGGTAGTTCCTCCCCACAATGTGCGTATGCGGAGCGTAACATATCCGTCCTCGGCAACAGAAACCCAATCACGGACAATTTCAATAGGGTCATTTCCAAATGCTTTCGCATCTTTTTCTTCTGATCCTTGCGTCATTACTGGCTGTTTGGTACGAATGCTGTCAATCCAATTTACATACACACTCTGTTGGTTGCCTCCGTAGCTTCGTTCATCTATCGTATAGTTCACCAAAGCCCTCACTTTCTTGTCTCCAAACGGTGAGGCTTTCATATTGGTAGGTACAAGCGAAGTTGATTCATCAAGTTGCATGAAGAAGCCGTCAGCCGCAGAAGGATACACCGTTACAAGGGCAGTTGGGCGCCGTAACACCTCATTGTTATCATTGTAATCGCATGAGTTCAGCGTGAGCGAACTGGCTATCAGACCTATTGCCAGAATTGTTTTCTTTGTTATTCTCATATTTCTTGCTTTTTAGTTTCTACTTATTAAATCATCAAAAAGCAAAAATCTTGCCTGTAAAAAATAGTTTTTATGACATTTATCCTTGCTCCAACAAGTTCTTGTCTGTCAAGAAATCCAAGAGTCCGACAGTCAACACACCGAGTTCGTCCTCCTTGCGGTGGATATCATCACCTACAATGACAATCTTACTGCGATAAGTTCGTCCAAATATTACTTACGTTCAAATATCATATTAGGGTGCTTTTTTGATATTGGTATCATATTTTATACCGTAAAGATAACGTTTTTATCTCGAAATACGGCATAAACAATGGAAAACTGCGTTTATCTAGTAAAAGAACAGCATAACGTAGCATCGTACACTACACAAAAATGCTTTATAGAACGCGTTGGCGGAATTAGTAAACAAGTTAACCCGTTAACTTGTCAACTTGTTTATTAATTCCGCCAACGCGTAAGGCTAAGAAAGGGAAATGGCGCATCTCGGAGGCGACACTCTTGCTAATGGCGTTTTTGGTAGCAGTATAGGTGCATGGCTTGGGATGAAGGCTTTTCATCACAAGACCATGCACAAGAAATTTTATATAGGTGTGCCGACCATCATCATACTGCAACTTGCGTTTGCGGCATGGCTTGCCTATAAGTGTCATGCGGCATAGGCATACAAATTCCGTCCACAAAGCCATTGCTATCTGCGCACGAAAAAGCACACAAGAAGTTCTGACCTTGTGGAATAACATTATTGGCAGACAAGTCATTTCCCTTATCTGTCTCTTCTGAAATCATTTTGCTTGTCTCCGTGTTCAAGGTTTTTGAGCGTTCCGCCCAAAGCATTGAACACTAAGAACACCGCGAACAAAGATACGATGTCGTCCATACGCTAATCATTAGTAATTTTTTTGATTATAGTATAAAGTTTCTAATAATCAATGAATTAGCAAATGTTAAAGCGAACTTTTTGCTCGTTTTACCCTATTTATTTGCTGTTGTCCTTATTCCGAACTCACGTTAAAAAGGACAACCAAGAACTCTGCCAACGGATTGTTCTATTTATGCTGCATAACATACAATAAGAAATAACATGAAATGCACAAAGTGCTTACCTTTGCATAAGCATACAAACGCGTTGGCGGAATTAGTTAACAAGTTGACGAGTTAACAGGTAAGTTTGTCAAGTTTTTTAAGTTTCATGCCATTCTGATTTTAACACAATAAGTAACGTATGGCATACAAACTTGTTAACCTGTCAACTTGTTAACCCGTAAACAAAAAAATCTGCCAATGGGTTACAACTAAAACTTTACCTATTTCTTGTTATGAGAAAGATCTTACTTACTATTTTTAGCCTTATTGTGCTGGTAACTTCGGCTGTGGCACAAGGCGTACCATTCCGTCGTCATCGTTATGATGGATTTAAAACACACAAGGTAACCCCCGAAAACATTGTGTTCTTGGGCAATAGCATCACCAATATGCATGAATGGTGGGAAGCCTTTGGTAATGCAAAAATTCTGAATCGCGGTGTGAATGGAGCCGAATCGCCCATTATGCTTGAACATTTGGAAGCCGTGCTGGTGGGACATCCTGATAAAATATTCTTTATGATGGGCACAAATGACTTGGGCACAAATGGCATGAATTCGCCAGCCTTTGTGGCACAAAGTGTGCGTACGGCTTTGAAACGCTGTAAAAAGGAAAGTCCCACCACTAAGGTCTACTTTCAAAGCATTTTGCCTTGCACATCAAATGGCATAAAAAATGTGGAACATGTGCCTATAGCCAACGATAGCATAAAAAAACTTTGTGTCGAGTATGGAGCCACTTACATTGACCTTTACAACGACTTAACAGGCATTGCCAATAAAACTATATCGTATGATGGCACCCATCTTACCATGGCGGGCTATCGCACATGGTGCAAGAAGATTGCCTCATACGTAGGTAGTGAGTGTGTATATCCCGACCAAGCTACCGATAAAAATGGTGGCAATGGTGGCATTGCAGGTATGCGCACCACTTACTTTAGTGCATTGCCTATTAAAAAGGATGATATACTCATTATTGGCGATGATGGAAACGATTGGCATGAGTTGCTCCATTCAGCTCACGTAAAACAGCGCGGTAGTAGTTGGGGCTATAAGTCGAACGACATTGCTACGATACAAAAGATGGTTCCGTGTATACTAAAAGGGCGCAGCGATAACGAAGAGCCCAAAATGATTTGTCTCATGGTGGGATATCCTGAGGTGAACGGAACAACTGACCTGCAAACCATTGAGGCCAACTACAAGGCCATGGTCAAGATGGTGCGTAACAATGCTCCTCATGCCGCTATTCGCTTGATGGCTGTAATACCCTCGCCCACGGCATCGGTTAACACCAGTCGCACGGTGGCCTTTAACGCAAAACTCAAGGCTATGGCCGAGAGTATGGACAATGTAACCTATTGTGCCGAAACTTATACTTGGCTGGTTGAGAATAATGTAATCAAGAGTAGCTACTTTACCAATAACTACATGACGGGCTTAGGGTATGCCAAATTGTCGCAAGCTGTGGCTAAGGCCATTGGTGAGGAACAGGGCGTAACACCTACTACTGATGCTGAGGCAACTGAGCGCATTGCCACCTTTAACGCACGCAACACTTTGCTTACGGCCATCAGTAAGGCCGAATCATTGCCCGTGGGCAATGGAGTAGGGCAGTATAAAGCCGAAGATGTGAAGGGGTTGATGAGTGGCATTGATGAGGGTTATGAGTTGCTATCGAACACGGCTGCTACTAACCAACAGTTAACTGAAAAGGGAACATCGTACACGACGTTAGTGAATGCTGTGTTACCTCATATTATTCAGCCTACACTCTCAACTGCAGGTAATGAACATTGGTATCAACTCTATACACCTAATCGCGGTGCAAAATATGCTACATCAAATGGTGACGGACAAAACCTTGTGGGAGGCGAAAACACTTGCTATGCACGCACCATGTGGAAGTTTGTGGAACGTGCTGATGGTTCGTGCGACATTGTAAATCGTGCTGATGGCACTTACATTAATCCCTCATCAGCCTATGACACAGCCATAAAAACTACTGCCACACAACCTGCTGCAGGGTGGCAGTTGAGCTATGCCAATGCTGCGGGCTTGTTCATTATTTCGAGCAATAAAGTAGAGTTGAATCAGACAAATAAAGAGAATACGCCCATTTACAATTGGAGCACCGGACAAACTGGACAAGATCGGGCTGATGTAGGATGTCAATTTGCTATAGTTGATGCTCCTGAAGAGGTGGAAGAACCTCAACCTGAGGAACCTTTTACCAAGGGTAATGAAGCTATATCAATGGCTACTGGCACCATGGATGGTAGCACCATTAAAGGCATACGTTATGGCAAAATGTGGACCAGCACACGTGTCGCTCCACAAATCACCTTGTCGAGCAATGCCAACAATATGTGGGTGGATGGCTCTGACAATGAATCATTAATATTGTTCATTGGTTCGGGTGGAACATCCACCACTCATACTCTTAAGGTGAGCAATGGTTATGAAATAACAGGTGTACGCTTTGAAGGGGTGAACCGCACAGGGCAAACGGCCAATGTGGACATAACCATTAATGGCACTACTCATACTTCGTCGGCCACCTCACAATTGTATGAGTATAATAAATTAAAGAGTAACTCTGTAGCTATTACACTGAGTGGTAGCAAAAGTACGGGGGTAGTGTTTAAAAATTTTGTTGTAACCATACAGAAAGAGGGCTACGTTGAAACAGCCGTTCAAATGCCCCCCTCATCAACTGTAAATAAGCATGCACACATTTATGACCTGTCGGGGCGACGTGTAAAGGCTGCCAACAAGGGCTTTTATATCATAAATGGGAAAAAGGTGATAAAATAATTTTGAACACCCATAGTTAAAACTATTTCAATTCTCTTCATCAGAGTGAATATCAAATTCGAGGTCATTGTTGAAAAAAGTCTTGCGATGAAAAGACATTCAACAATGACCTTTTGCTATTTAAGTAATGGTAAAAGAATAAGTTGAGCATTTTTTGCATGTATTTTTAGCCGATT
>URDV01000107.1 GCA_900546605.1 uncultured Prevotella sp. | reverse complement strand
ATGTTAGCAATACGTTCGCTAAAGTCGGCAGCTATGTCGCGTCCTAAGCGATTCATTTTAACTTGGCAGAATACAACGAAACCTTGATTCAGCTTCTCTGCATTCAATACAGCTATATAACGACTGATGATGCCATCGCGCTCCAAACGCTTAACACGTTCAAACACAGGCGTGGTACTTAAGTTGACGCGAGCAGCTAACTCTTTAGTTGTAAGACGTGCATTTTGCTGCAATTCACGTAATATTTGTAAGTCTGTAGCGTCTATAGAATATTTTTCTGCTGTAGATGATGTTTGTGGCATATATATTTCTTGTTTTTCTTTGGTTTGGTGCAAAGATAGAATTAACTTCTTACTTTTAAAAATTATTTGGTGGTTTATTCCATAAACCGTAACTTTGCAATCGAAATCAAACAACAAGCAATACGAATATAAACAAAAACACAATAACTATGAGCGAACAGAAATACCACTTCGAGACCCTTCAAGTACACGTAGGTCAAGAGCATCCCGACCCTGCAACTGATGCACGTGCTGTGCCTATATATCAAACAACCTCATACGTATTCCGCAATTCACAGCATGCAGCCGATCGATTTAGCCTTCGCGATGCTGGTAATATTTACGGACGTTTGACAAATTCAACCCAAGCTGTTTTTGAAGATCGTGTGGCTGCACTTGAAGGTGGTGTAGCAGGTTTGGCAGTAGCCAGTGGCGCGGCAGCCGTAACCTATGCATTACAAAACATAGTGCAGGCTGGTGACCACATTGTGGCAGCTGACAATTTATATGGAGGTTCGTTTAACTTGATTACCCATACCCTTTCAACACAAGGCATTACCAATACCATTGTTAATGTAAATGACCTTGAAGCATTAGAGGCAGCGATTCAGCCTAATACCAAGGTAGTATATGCCGAAACATTTGGTAATCCTAATTCAGACGTAACCAACCTTGAAGCTGTGGCAGAGGTGGCACATCGCCATAACATACCATTTATAGTAGACAACACCTTTGGCACTCCCTTCTTGATTCGTCCTATTGAGCATGGAGCCGATGTGGTTGTACATTCAGCTACAAAGTTTATTGGTGGCCATGGTTCAAGTTTGGGTGGCGTGATAGTTGATGGTGGTACTTTCGATTGGAAAGCCAATGCCGACAAATATCCAACACTCGCAAAGCCCGATCCCTCATATCATGGTGCAGTGTTTGCCGATGTTGCTGGTAAGGCAGCCTTTGTAACACGCATTCGTGCTGTCATTTTGCGCGATACGGGTGCCACCATTTCACCCTTTAATGCCTTCATTCTGTTGCAAGGTCTTGAAACACTTTCATTGCGTGTAGAGCGTCATGTTGAAAATGCATTGAAGGTTGTTCAGTTCTTGGCCAACCACCCCAAGGTTGCAAAGGTAAACCATCCTTCATTGCCCAATCACCCTGATCATGCACTTTATCAAAAGTACTTCCCCAATGGTGGTGGTAGCATCTTCACTTTTGAAGTGAAAGGTGATAAGGATGCTGCATGGCGTTTCTGTGATAATTTAAAAATCTTTTCATTGTTAGCCAATGTAGCTGACGTAAAGAGTTTGGTAATTCACCCTTACACCACCACACACTCGCAAATGACTCCTGAGGAGTTGGCACAACAGCACATTACTCCATCAACCATTCGTTTGAGCATAGGCATTGAACACATTGATGACATCATTGCCGACTTGAGTCAAGCACTCGAAACCGTTTAATCAAGCCTGTGATAATTAAGCCATAGCAAGTCTCACGCATCTCCTTGTAGTAATCATTCATAGAAAGGGAGAGCGTGAGACTTCTTTCTTGTTCATATCATCCTATTTTAGTAATTTTGCCAACACATAATAGTCAATGGTTAGTACAACAAATTCAGAATAGTTACGTTGCCTACCGCAACGCAAAGTTTGCCTGTAGCCGTGGAGCAGCGCATGTTGCAAGCATTTGTGCAATTCAACAAAGACTGGATAACGCGTTACTTTAAATTAGAGGCTTCAGATATGCATTATCTAAGTCAGCCAAAAAGATTCATTATTGATGCAGGAGGCTACCTATTCATAGCATTGTATAATGACAAGCCAGTAGGGTGTTGTGCCCTCCTCATTAATCATGCCGAAGCGCAAAAATGGGAGTTAGCTAAAATGGCTGTCAGCCCGCAGGCACAAGGTCATGGCGCTGGGTGGCAGTTAGGGCAGACGGCATTAAACAAAGCGTGGCAGTTAGGTGCTGATGAAGTGTTTCTTGAAGCAAACACTCGCCTTGAAGCCTCCGTGCACCTATATTATAAGTTAGAATTTGAGGCAGTTGATGACTATACGCCAGTGTACGACCGTTGCAATCTTTACATGGTATGCAAGAAAACAAAAAATATTCACTCTTAATTTCGGGCGGTGTTGATAGTGCTGTGGCTTGTCACTTAATGTGCGAGCAAGGCATAAAGCCCGACTTGTTTTACATTAAAATTGGTATGCAGGGCGAAGGCACTTCATGCTCGGCCGAGGAGGATATAGAACTTTCAACGCTTACGGCCAAAAAGTATGGTTTGCACCTTGACATTATCGATTTGCAGCAAGAGTATCACGATCGTGTGACGGCTTATGTAGTAGAACGGGTAAAACGTGGATTGACTCCCAATCCCGATGTCATGTGTAACCGATTAATAAAGTTTGGCGCATTTGAGGAAAAAGCAGGGCATGACTATGATTACATAGCTACAGGGCATTATGCACAAACCTATCATGACCCTACTGATGGACAACTCTATTTAGCACCAGCCCCTGACCCCGTAAAGGATCAGTCAGACTTTTTGTCGCAGTTAACTGACTTGCAAGCGCAAAAGTTGTGTTTCCCCATCGGACATTTGCTTAAACATGAAGTGCGTGATATAGCAGAGCGTGAACGACTTGCGCCAGCCCACCGACGTGATAGCCAAGGCATATGCTTTTTAGGCAAGATAAATTATAACGATTACTTACGTATGTTGCTTGGCGAACGTGAGGGCAATGTTGTAGAACGCGAAACAGGGCGAGTGATAGGTCAGCACAAAGGGTATTGGTTTCACACCGTAGGCCAGCGTAAGGGCTTGGGCTTAGGAGGTGGTCCTTGGTTCGTAACAGACAAGGATATTGAAAAAAACATCGTTTACGTGTCGCATACCGATGCTTGTCATGGCTTGTATGGCAATGAATTCCATTTAACGGGTTTCCATTTTATCACAGCTGACCCATGGAAGGGAGCTAACGAAGTTGATGTGTTATTCAAAATACGTCATACAGAGCGTCCACGTCCAGGACACATGGTGCGCCAAGCTGATGGTCGTTTCCTTATCACTTCACCCACACCAGTACAAGGTATTGCACCAGGTCAATTTGGGGTGCTTTATACAGCTGATGCAAAAATATGTGCAGGAAGTGGCGAAATTCGTTTTTGAAAAGCATGCCTAAACTGTGAGTAACAACCTTTTAATGTGGGTTACTATGAATTAGTATTAAAGGGCGAACATCCCTTGTTGAATCAGCTTAGACTAATTTATAGAAAACTTAACTGCTTACACTTAAGTAGGTGTTATAAATAATGTTTGACACCTGCTTAAGTGTAATTTTTTTGTGATGAACTATCATAGATTTATTCTTTTAATAGGAGCCATTTGGCTATGCTGCACCCTCTGTGCAAAAGTGGGTAGCGACATAACTGTGCTGCAATGGAATGTGTGGCAAGAGGGAACAATGGTGCCTGGTGGTGAGGATGCTATTGTCAACGAACTCGTGCGCCTTCAACCAGACTTTGTAACACTTAGCGAGGTGCGAAACTATCATGGCACGGATTTTATGCGCAAACTTACCCGTCGGTTGCAGCAGCGAGGCGTAACATATTATACTTTCAGCACATACGATACGGGGCTTTTGTCTCGTTACCCCATAACTGACTCACTTATCGTTTTCCCATGCATTGACGATCATGGTAGCATCTATCGTTTGCTATGTCAGGCTAAAGGGAAAAAAATTGCGGTGTATACTGCCCATCTTGATTATTTAAACGACACCTACTATGAGGTGCGTGGCTATGATGGAAACAATTGGCAGCCTATGGTTCCACTTACGGACACACTTGAAATTAAACGGCGTAATGGTTTGTCAAAACGCGAAGAGGCCATCAAGCGAATGCTGGTTCAAGCGCAAAAGGATGAGGCTGCAGATTATAACGTGATATTAGGGGGAGACTTTAATGAGCCTTCGCTCTACGATTGGACTGACTGTACGCGTAACCTCTATGATCATCATGGTGTGGTTTGGGCTTGGCCCGTAAGCAAAATGTTGCATGATGCTGGTTTTACTGACGCCTATCGTGCCATACATCGTGATGAATTGGTGCATCCAGGCTTTACTTTTCCTGCTGATAACTTAGCCGTTAGTCCGCAGCGCCTTAGTTGGACACCATTGGCTGATGAGCGTGAACGTATAGACTACGTGCATGTAAAGGGCAAACACTTGCAAGTGATTGATGCCCAACTATTCGGTCCCAAGGCATGCATAGCTTACGCTCGTAGAGGTGCAGAGGTTGGCAACGATCCCATTATATTGCCACTGGATGTTTGGCCCAGCGACCACCGTGGTGTGTGGGTAAAGCTGCGTGTAAAATAACACAAGCTGCTTATTTAAGTAGGTGTTCAAAATTTGAAGAAAAATGTGTGATAAATATGTTTTCGCGCTAAGTGATAAGTAAGTGTTATAAATAATGTAGGACACCTATTTAATAATTTACTATCAATCATGAAATGAAGAACGCAAGGCTTGATTCATTTCGTAGTAATTTTATGAAACAAGGTTCAACTTCGACCCAATAGGAAACTTGTAACTACATAGCTTTTGACTTCTTACTCCTTCGAGAGTGTTAAACCTTTTATAGTTTAGACAACTCCGATATAGGAACATTTATATGTGTGCATAAAACAAGAATAAAGCACCCTTGCCAACAAATTTTGTATAGCAAAATGTGGCAAGGGTGCTCGTGGTTATAAATGAACAATTAATCTTTTACAATAGCTATTTTTAAAATGTCAACTTCATTAGCGCCAGCACCTTGTGTACCTTTAATACTATAGGTGAGAGGCCCACCTTTATGGTCAAATGAATTGGTTTTTTGAAAGTTCCATTCATCAACTTCATTGCGTTGGTGATAGAGCCACCAAGGTTCACTAAGCGTGTCGGGTAACATGCCTGTAGTCATGGCAAATGCATAGGGCATGGTAGCAAAGTTGCCCTGCTCCTTATTGTTTTTAGAGATAAGCGAATAGCATGCTTGGTCATGTCCAATAGTAAGAAACATACCAGGTCCGTCAATAGAGGTTACACACTCTATGTGATATTTCCCTGCAGGTAAGTTCTCTGTGCGTTCCATGCAAATGTTCATGGATTTACTCTTGTCAGTTTTGTTAAACTGATAGTAAAGAAGTTCGTTATTCTCGTCAAAGTCATCCGTATAGCCACAAAAGACGCCATTATCATTACAATTCTCCGCTTTAGTTAGTTTCCAGTTGTCAATGGCCAACTTGTTGCGGTCTTCGTTATTGATGTAAATGCCGTTTATCGTATTATTTTTAATACGCCATTCACGCTTTACTTCTTTCTGTTTTAATCCAGACATGATGCCAAAGGTGGTAGCTATGGTAGCGCTAAGCAAGGCTGTAATGACAAGTGTAATCATTGTACCCGATGACAGAGGCTTAGTGTTATGCGATTGTAGAAGCATGCGTAAGCAACCATAAAAAATGATGCTTAAGCAAGCAAGCGATGACAGCAGGGCTAATGATATATACCATTTTAATATAGGAGCCATTAGCAGAATGTGAGACAAATTGTCACCTTCAGCTTTTTCATAGCAGCAAGCAGCTATAAAAAAGCTAATGCCCATGAGCAGCCCTATGATCATACAGCCAATGATGAAGAGCAATAAAAGCTTAAAGCAAAAGACAATAATGCTGAGTATGGTGCGTCCAAAGCTACGAGCACTATTTTTGAATCCAGCTGACTGCACATATTCTTCAGCTTGTTGGGCACTTCGCATTAGTTCCTCGTTCAGCGTTTGCGGGTTAACGGGTTTACCTTGCATTTGTAAGCGATCTTCAGCCGTTACCGCAGCAGGAATTAAGGCCCAGGCAATTAGGTAAATAATGCCTATGGTTGAAAAACTAAACAAGGCCAATAGCACCATGAGAATGCGCCAAGGCAAAGGATCAGACCCTCCAAAGTAATGGCAAAGTCCTGACATAACACCTCCTAACATTTGGTCTTTGGGGTCACGAAAAAGTTTGCGCCCTTTTTGTTTGTCCTTAGCAGTTTTGTCGTTAGCATTGTTATCGTTATGGTCAGGGGCGGGTGGAGGAGTGCTACCACTTGATGAGTCCTTGCCTGCACGTTCTTGATTGTTTTGTTCAGCATTGGTATCCTCATCCATTTGTTCAGGATTTCCAATGCGTTGAATAATGTCTTGTACATTATCAATTGAAATCGCCTCAAACCCTTGCGCTTTCAGTTCGCTAAAGAGTTCAGCCACACGATGTTCTATGTCGTCAGCAATTTCGTCGCCTCCATCGCGCTTGCTAAAGTACGAGCGCATGTTGTTAAGGTACTGTTCAAGTAATTGGCAAGCATCATCGTCTATAGCATAGAGTGAACCATAAAGGTTGATGGTAATATTCTTTTTCATAGTGATATGTTCAAAATAAAAGTGAGTAAACAGGTTTATTGGTCACATGTAGTTTTTTGATATTCAAGTTGCGGTACCATGTTCTTTAGTAACCCAACGGTTCGAGCCAGTTCGTTCCATGCTCCATCTAACTCGTTCAGAAACATTTGTCCGTTATTTGTTAGTGCATAATACTTTCGTGGTGGCCCTTGTGTTGATTCGCGCCATTCATATGACAGCAAGCCATCTTTTTTAAGTCGCGTGAGCAAAGGGTAGAGCGTACCTTCAACCACAATCAATTCAGCATTTTTTAGTCGCGAAATGATGTCGTTGGCATAACTTGCCTCGCGACTTAGCAGCAATAGCACGCAATATTCAAGCATGCCCTTGCGCATTTGCGATTTGGCATTGTCTACATTCATCGTTCTTTATTTCGTTTTTAAAAGGGTTATTTTATGTTTGCGCTGCAAATGTATGTAAAAACTAAGTACTATGCAAAACAAAGTACTATAAAAAGAGTTGTTTTTAAGGTTATTTTAATATTCAGCCGTTTTAGTCTTGCCATTCATAGGTAAAAGTTCGTATGGATAGTTGTGTTACTTGACGTATAATTCTTTATACTAAATTACAGAACACGCAGTATGTGAATTTCCTAACACATGACAAGTGATGGGTGGCCTATAGTTCTCGTTTTTACCGAGTACTATACTCATGTATCATTGAGTACTATACTCATGTGTCATTGAGTACTATACTCAAGTGCCATTGAGTACTATACTCAAGTGCCATTGAGTACTATACTCCTTTTGCCAAGTACATACATCTGTCTTTTCCTGATTTTGCTTGACACTTTTCGGTGATATAAACTGTAATAATTGA
>URDV01000106.1 GCA_900546605.1 uncultured Prevotella sp. | reverse complement strand
TCTTGGCATACACCTCTGTTGTTGCCACATTCTTGTGACCGAGATAACGCTGCACAACCGCAATACTTGTTCCTGCGTCCAACTGGAGACAGGCAAAGCTGTGGCGTGAACAATGATAGGAGATATGCTTGGTAATCCCAGCATCTTTCAGCCAATTTTTCAGTGGTGCCTGTGTCATGGAGTCTTTGAAATCAGGGAACACCTTGCCTCGTTTATCCGGTGAATAGCCTATCAGTTCCAAGGCTTCCTCACTGATTGGGTTATGCACGATGTCCTTTGTCTTCTGCATTCGTGTAGTGACATACATCACACCATCGCTGCCGTATGGCTGTATTTCTTCCCAAGTGAGCTTCTTGATGTCGCTCTTTCTCAAAGCCGTTAGGCAAGAGAACAGGAAGGCTCGCTTCAAGGCAGGAGCAGAGCATGGTGTGGATGCCAAGCGGATAACCTCGTCCTGTGAAAGATGCTCCTTGTCAGTCGGGATTGTCTCGATACGCTCCAAGAAACCGTTCGGGTTCTCCTTTATCTTGCGGTCACGATAGGCAGTATGGATTGATGCACGGAAAGTTACCTTTCGGTTTCCTCCTTCGCACCTCGGCAATTCAAACAAGTTTGATTGCGCTCGGTTTGTCGTCGGTTAACCAGTAGTTGGCTGCTGAGTTGATATGTAGCTTTCTGTTCTTATGCAGTCCTTGCGGAGCTGTCAGCAGATACTCACGAAATCTGTTACACAAGTCCACGTTTATCTCCCCGAAAGTACACTTGCCTTGCGTAAAGGTACGAAAGTGCATATAGACGTGTTGCCACTTGGAGTTCTTCTTGTCTGCCAGTTTCTTGAAGTAGACAAGGAAATCTCCCTTCATTTTCTCCTTGTCGAAAAAGTCGTAACGCTCGTTGACGATAGCCTCGAAGCGACGGCAGCGTATCGCCTCGGCTCTTGCCGTAAGGTTGAGGTTGTACTTCTGTTCCATCTGGTTCTTCGGCTTGGCATAGATGTAGATGCCAAGCGACTCATGGCGGATGACTTTCATCGTGCTCTCGTCACGATAGCCTGGATAATAGTCAAGATAATAGGACAGCATGTGTCCGTCCTTGATTTTGCGTGTACGCAATGATACGGTCTTGCAAATGTTGCTCATAACTGATATGTATTATTGATGATTATTCGTGGTGAAGTGTCTCTTCACGGCTGCAATGACAGTGAAAACCGATAGCAGAAGCCAAATTTATTTGAATTATGCCGAGGTGCAGCCTGTCTTCGCGAATGCAAAATAATAAATAGTTTGAGAGCAATTCACTCAACAAACACAATCAAAAAAAAGGTAGCACATTGTCGAAACAACTTACTACCTTTAACCAGTCGGGGTGACTGGATTCGAACCAGCGACCACACGCCCCCCAGACGCGTACTCTAACCGGGCTGAGCTACACCCCGAATTGCGAGTGCAAAAGTACTGCTTTTTTATGAACTGACAAATTTTACAGCAAGTTTTTTTGAAAAAACTTCATTTTATAGCAACAAACACCAAGCACTTGCTATGAAAAACACTAACTTTGTAGCGTGATGCTACCTATGCATATTGCTTGAGCCATTTTCTTGATTTAGCAAAGGAAACCTAAAAGGCACATGAAGCACATATAAGGCACATCACCACACAAGAACCGATTTCATCACTAATAACAATGACTTACACGCCTCACCTACCCAACCACATACAAGCGAACATTGAGTTGCCCTCATCAAAGAGCCTTAGTAACCGCGCCTTACTACTTTGCGCACTAAGCGGATCCGATTCAAGTGTTGAACGTATGTCGACATGCGATGACACCTTTGTTATGTGGCGCGCACTGCGTGAGCGCACACTCACCATTGACATTATGGCTGCTGGTACAGCCATGCGCTTTCTGACAGCATTCTTTGCCACCTGCGCTAATGAGGAACATATCATAACGGGTACGCAACGCATGAAGCAACGCCCTATCAGCGTTTTGGTTGACGCTTTACGCCAATTGGGAGCCAACATTGAATACACCGAGAACGAAGGTTTCCCCCCACTACGCATTATAGGCAAAAAATTGAAGGGGGGCGACATTACGCTGCCCGCCAACGTTAGTTCGCAATACATTTCGGCCCTACTCATGGTAGCACCCACCATGACACAAGGTCTCACCTTGCATTTGGAGGGTGACATCATTTCACGTCCCTACATTAACATGACGCTCAACATGATGCGAACCTTTGGAGCCAATATTAGTTGGACGGACGAGCAAACACTACACGTGGTTGCTGCTCCCTATCGCAACAACATCATTTATAGCATTGAGAGCGATTGGAGCGCTGCCTCATATTGGTATGAAATCATGGCTCTTACACCCGATGCGCATGCACGCATTACGCTACCTTGGCTACATGCTGACAGTTTGCAAGGCGACAGCATGGTGCAACACTACTTTGAACCTTTGGGCGTAAAAACGACCTTTGATGCTCAACACGAATGTGCCATACTTACTAAAGCTAACGAGCAACGCATTGCACCATCAGCCACCTACGAACTGAATTTGGTCAATCAACCTGACTTGGCTCAAACGTTGGTGGTAACTTGTGCCTTACTGCAACAACCCTTTAGGTTTACAGGATTGCACTCTTTGCGCATTAAAGAAACTGACCGCATGGCCGCATTGCAAGCCGAATTGGCTAAGTTAGGCATTACGCTCGGCATTGAAGGCGATGAAGCACTTTACATTGATGCATATCCCTCAAATTCCACTTACAATGGCATGCCCATTGCCACCTATCATGACCACCGCATGGCCATGGCCTTTGCACCAGCTTGCATTAAGCACCCCAACTTGCAAATAGCCGACCCCGAAGTGGTGAGCAAAAGCTATCCGCGCTTTTGGAAGGATTTGGAACAACTCACTATGCAGCACTAAAAACTGTGTTTTTTCTTACACACCATTAACAAACAACTCTATACACAAACCATTACATGCTCGCACTCATACTCTCACTCATAGCACTCGGACTCGTAGCATTCATTATTGGGTGGTTACGCAATCGCTCATTAAATAAACAATTGCAACGAGGCGAAATTGAAGAAATGCCCCACATCAGCAAGCCACGTCCCGATGGTTGTTGCGGAAAGCACGCTGTGTGTGAAAAAGAGGAGTTAGCAGCTGCCCTTGGCCAACCCATTGAATACTTTGACGATGAAGAGCTTGATGCCTATAAAGGACGTACTTCAGACAGTTACACACCCAACGAGGTTGAACAGTTTGAAGAGGTTATGACTACCATGCGACCTAACGAAGTGGCCGATTGGCTACGTTCCTTACAACTGCGAGCCATCAATTTACCCGATGACTTAAAGGATGAAGCTATCATGCTTATTGACGATGCAGCCAACGCTTAATGAACCCGTCTAAACCTTTTTGACGAAGATTCAATTTTTCACCTTTCTTTATGTTCGCTTTTTCTATAAGTAGGTATTCAAAATTATTTTAGAATATTAAAATCAGAATTTTTAGAACCGCCCTTTATAGTATCGATAGATAGTGTAAAGCGAGAGCCGAGAATGCAAGTTCGCTTGCAATCTATGCCGAGGTGCGACCTGCATTATAAAATAGATAAAGGCAAACCTTGGTTTTCAAAAAAAGTTTAGACTACTTCTGCACCTACACAACTCAGCCTCACATCTTCTTCAACATCATATTTGCCCAATGCTTCTCACCTACACTTTTTTTCAAAATGCACTTTTAGGTGCACTATTAGCCTCACTACTATGTGCCATCATTGGTACCTACGTTGTCAGCCGCCGCATGGTCATTGCAGGTGGTGGCATGGCACATGCCTCATTAGGAGGAGTTGGGTTAGGAGCCTACTTTGGTTTTTCACCCTTGTTAGGGGCAGGAGCATTTGCCATGCTATCAGGCTTAGGCATACGCTGGTTAAGCAGCAAACGCACCATTCGTGAGGACTCTGCCATAGCCATGTTGTGGACTTTTGGCATGGCACTTGGCATTATGTTTGCCTACTTAGCCCCTGGCTTCATGACCGACTTGCCCGCCTACTTATTTGGCGACATACTC
Organism: uncultured Prevotella sp.; assembly: GCA_900546605.1. GTDB lineage: Bacteria > Bacteroidota > Bacteroidia > Bacteroidales > Bacteroidaceae > Alloprevotella. The sequence continues at coordinate 3,507 of URDV01000106.1, read as the reverse complement.
AGCATTTCACGCACCGACCTCATTGTGTTAGGCTCCCTCACGCTATTAGCATTGTTGCTTTACCTATTGTTGCAACGCGCCATTATCAGCATAGCTTGCGATGCCAGTTTTGCACGCACACAAGGTCTCCCCGTCACTACCATCGAAACCATCATGACAATCTTCACAGCTCTTACCATTGTAGGCTGCCTGCACATGGTGGGCATTGTTATGGTCATTTCGCTGCTCAGCGTACCACAAATGACGGCTTCACTCTTTGCTCACACTTACAACCGCATTGTGTGGCTATCGGCCATCATTGCCTATGTGGGATGTGTGGGCGGATTGTTACTCTCTTACTACGCCGATGTACCTGGCGGAGCATCTATCATTTTAGTGAGCATTGGCATTTACGCCATAGCAAGAGTCATAAAAACGTTCATTATTAGGAAACACGCATAAGCCTCTACCTAACCCTTTGACACAGTTTTAAATTGAAACGTTCACCCTACATATTATTCGGCATAGCACTATTGTTGCTGTTTGCGTCGTGTTCTACTAAAAAGAACACGGCTTCTTCGCGTTTTTGGCAATCATTCACCACGCGCTACAACGTTTTCTTTAATGGTTCACAAGCCTACACCGAGGGCGAGCAAGCCAAGTTGAATAGTCACAAAGATGATTACACACACCTGCTACCTGTGTTTTTAGTAGGCAACGAAAAGTCGCGCACCACTGGCAAGTCAAACTTTGAAACAGCCATTACCAAATGCCAAAAAGCCATTTCGCTACACAGCATTAAGCGTCGTCCTGTGGTGAGTGCCAACAAGCGCAAATCGCCTAAAATGAAAGCTTACTTGCAACGAAAAGAGTATAACCCTTTCTTAAAAAATGCATGGCTCATGATGGGGCGTGCCCAATTCATGAAAGGCGACTTTTTTGAAGCTGCTGCCACCTTCTCATACATCACACGCTTATATGCGGCCGAACCAGCTGTAGCTTCTGAAGCACGACAGTGGTTGGCTCGTTGCTACACACAAGCCAAGTGGTACTACGATGCTGAAGATGCCCTAAAACGAGTTCGTCGCGACTCTGTTACCCGACAAACTTTGCGCGAAGCCGATGCTACGCAAGCTGACCTTTTGTTGCGACAAGAGCGTTTTGCCGATGCGCTGCCTTACCTTAAGCGAGCAGCCCATTATGCCAAAGGCAGTTATAGAAAAGCACGCCTTTACTACTTATTAGGACAGGTGAACCAACACTTGGGCCACACCCAAGAGGCTTATGCCGCACTGCAAAAGTGCATTCGCAAAAGTCCACCCTTTGAGCTGGCCTTCAATGCCCGCATTTTGCAAACCGAGGTGTTGGCACAACAAGGCACACAAAGCAAGAGCATGATAAATAAGCTGCGACGCATGGCACGCTCTGAAACCAACAAGGAATACCTTGACCAAGTGTACTATGCCATGGGCAACATTTACTTGGCACAACGCGACACCACCGCTGCCATAGCAGCTTACGAACAAGGCCGCAGTAAAAGTAAACGCAACGGCATTGAAAAGGGGGTGTTGCTACTTCGCTTAGGCGAGTTGTACTGGGATCGCCAACAATTTGACAAAGCACAGCCTTGTTACACCGAGGCTATCGGACTCATTGACAAAGAACGCACCGACTATGAAGACATCACACGACGCTCAAAGGTACTCGACAAACTGGTGCCTTACACCTCGGCTGTGCACTTGCAAGATAGCTTACAAACCTTGGCCCGCATGAGCGAGGCTGACCGCAACGCTGCTATTGACCGTGTGATTGAGGCTTTAAAAAAGAAAGAAGCTGAGGAACGTAAAGCAAAACGCGACTCGGCAGCACAAGCACGTGCCGACGAAAATGCTCAAAACACGGATGGCAGTAATACCAACTCCACTACGCACACCACTACTCAAAACAACAATAACAAAGCATGGTACTTTTACAACCCCATGCAAGTGGCACAGGGCAAACAAGACTTTGCTAAGCGATGGGGGAAACGCAAAAACGAGGATAACTGGCGGCGCTCTAACCACACCGTGCTGAAAATGGACGATGCCGAGGGCTTTGACTATGAAGCTGACGACTCAATAGCAGCCTTACGCGACTCGCTCAATGCCATTGAGGCCAATGATTCAACCTTAGCCGAGGGGAACGACTCAATTGAAAATGATCCACACCAACGCGCTTATTATCTGAAGCAAATTCCGTTTAGCGAAGAGGCCAAAACAGCCTCTGACCTTATTATCATGGATGGCCTTTACAATGCGGGAGTCATTGAGAAGGATGAATTAGAGGACTTCCCATTAGCAGCCTCTACCCTTGAACGCATCACCACGCAATATCCCACCTATGAGCAGTTAGCCAACGTTTACTATCAGCTATTTCTGCTTTACTCACGTTGGGGGCGTACCGACAAGGCTAACGCCATGCGCAGCTACATGGCACAACACTATGCCAGTGATGAACGCACTCTGCTCATCAACGACCCCGACTTTGAATACAATGCTCGCTTTGGCAAAGCCATTGAGGACTCTCTTTACACAGCCACCTACCAAGCTTACAGGCAGCGCAATGTACAAATGGTGGATGATAACTTTGCTCGTTCCACCAACAAGTATCCTAATGGTGTGAATCGGCCCAAGTTCATCTTCATACATGCATTGGCCCATTTAGGCACCTCTACCACCCACGACTTGGTAGAAGAGCTACGCGGCCTTGTTGAAAAGTACCCCGATAGCGATGTGAGCAATCTGGCAGGAATGATTGTAAAGGGTTTGGAAGAAGGGCGAAAGCCTGGCACAGGCACCTTCGATTTAGGTTCACTTTGGGACCGCCGCACCTCAACGGCCGACGCTGCTGTTGACCAAGCCAACCAAAGCAAGCAGTTCACGGCCGAGCGTAGTGCCCCCTTCTTATTTGTGTTGGCCTACCCCACTGACTCTGTCAATGCCAACCAATTATTATTTGAAATGGCTCACTTCAACTTCACCACCTTTGTGGTGCGCGGTTTTGACATGAGCATTGTAACAGACAAAGGCTTAAGCCAATTCCGTATAGCTGGTTTCAACTCATTCGACGAGGTGCACGCTTATGCGCAGCGAGTGTTCAAGTCAAAGGCATTAGCTCCCTACTTGTCAAAGGGTCGTATTATGCTCATATCAAAGGCGAACCTCGACCTCATAGGCACAGCGTTTAGCATCAACGACTATCAGAAGTTCTACGACAAAACATTTGCTCCCTTGCAATTGCCCGTGAACCAACCCGTTGAGACCGCCCCCATTGAGCAACATTATGAAGACGAATATTCGCCTGAACAGTTAGACCGCATGAACAATACCGACAGCAACGGAGGCAGCACCGACGACGATGGTGAGTGGTATTAGCCCACCATCTCCACATACAAATGAGCATACACAAACCCATGATATTTTTTTCTATAGTAAACCCGTTGGCGGAATTGTTGGTTAACGGGTTAACAAGTTGACAGGTTAACAAGTA
>URDV01000105.1 GCA_900546605.1 uncultured Prevotella sp. | reverse complement strand
TGGTCTCGTTTTTGATGCCAATTTTGAACACCCTACCTGTAAGGGCAAAAGCATTATTACAATGTGCTTTAGACTTTTACCGGACAGTTTCCTTTGCCAGAATGGCAAACAAGTTGATATAATAACAAAGATGATATTTGAACTTTGTTATATAGAAGCAATATTATATAAACCAATATTGAACACCTACTTATAACTTAGCGCCTCTTTATGAGCCAACTGCCACTATTCTGACGTGCTTTGTCAAATGTAGAGTTGTTCATGATACCTATGTAACGACCTGCTGCATCGTAAACGGGAGAGGTATTTGCTGCATTGTTGCACAGCGTATTTTGAGTAATGCCAGTAGTGCTACTACCCCCCATAAAGTTGAATGTGATAAGTCCTGTAGCCGACTCACTGATGTCAGTTATAGGTTTACTCATGAGTTTTTTGTCAGAGGTGTTGGCATGAAACAATTTAGCTATAGGAGTTGAATTGTCGGTAAGCTGCGTTTTGTGCGAAGTGCCAGGGAAGGGGTCTCCAGCAAGCGTTTTGCTTGTCAACTTGTTATCAGCAGGAATGATAGAACAACGTTGGTGACTCTTTACATTGTTTACCTCATTATTTTTCCAAGCAGATGCTTCATAGTCAATGTGTAACACCAAGAGTCCATGGCCAGGTGCTTCAGCATCGGTACCCGTTTGTTGGCGGTTCTCAAGCATGTAATATTCATCGGGATATGCATCGTTGTAGATGATGTAGGCTTCGGGAGCCTCGCTCAAAGCTTTCATGTTGGCAATGGAAGTAGGTTGTGTCAGTTCCTTCGGGGTAAGCCATCCACTCATCCATCGCTCATATGATGTGTAAGCAACGGGGGCATAACCATCACCGCCATAGCAACCATAGTCCATTAGACTCCAAAAGTCCATGCCAAAGGCTGCGGTGTTATTGCCTGATGTATCATAAATGTCGGGCAGACCTAAGCAGTGGCTAAATTCGTGACAAGCAGAGCCAATTCCATCCATCATTACGGGGTAGTATGTGTTGCCCATCAACTCTGAGGAACATCCATAAGTGTTCACTTTAACACCATCTATCTCAAGAAAGTAGCCACCAGCTTGCAGTTCCCACTCGTGTGGCCATATAGTGTTAGTCAGCGTTCCATCCACATCGCTCGCTTCACCATAACCAGCATAAATAACATACACTTGGTCAACGTAGCCATCGTTATTCCAATCATAATCTTTAAAGTTAAGGTTGGGATTTTGCTTTTTGGCCAATTTTACAGCTTCGTATACCATGCCTGCAGGGTTTTTATCATTGCCATTGCTATCATTGGCACCATAGGCAGCCATATTCTTTGACACATTGATAGGACCTACAACATCGAACGTAAGGTCAAATAGTCCGTATGATTGCTCTTTAAAATAGTCGTGCACGCTGCCCGAATTGCCATTGACATTGTAGCCTTCGAGGTTAAATTGGTCATCAAAGGCTTGGAGGGTGTGTTGTGACTGCATCTTTTCATCCTTGAAGTTGACCAATATAACGAGTCCTTTGTGTTGACCTGTAATGTTGATCACTGGTTGTGATGTTTTATTCACGGCATCGGCAGTGGTGGAGCGCATCATAGGTTGTCGATGTGCGCAGCTGCGTGTGTCGGTTTGCAAACGCTTTTGGCGTAGAGTGCCAAGAGCCGCAGTTGTGGGTACGGATTGGCTGATGAAGTGCAATTCGTCCTCGGTGCGTAATGAAGCTTCGTGTGCTACTATTGAGGAGGGCTTAAGTGTGTTGCCGCTGATGGTAGCATAGCAGTAGGACCCTGTGGCGGTGCGGAATAGGGGAAGTCCATCGGTGGTGCTGAGGTAGTGAAAGTGTTCATCGCCTTGCAGCGTGATGCTTATGCTGGTACCATCGGGCTGTTTAACAATTTGGGTCATACGGCGTGCAGGTATGGCCCATAGGCTAACAGCTAATGCCATGCTTGTGGCAAGGGCTAAAAGTCTTTTTATCATGTGTGTTGTTATTAAGTTTACAATGGCAAATGTAGTGTAAAGCAGTTGAATAACGAAGCATATTGATGTGAAAAATGAGAGAAAAAGAAGAACATATTTTCGGTAAATACCGATTTTACCGGTACTTTTTGTGCTGAATATCAATAAAACAGAATCATTGTGATAATTTTTCGTAACTTTGCAAGCAGAAACACTAAACTATAACTTGATAATGCTGCAGTTCGGAAAGGATGGATGGCCTATAGTTGTGAACGTGCAGAGTTTTCATTCAGCAATCTTTATATTATAAATATCGAAACATAACGCATGAAACGTTTCCTCCTTTTCATACAGTCAGCCTTGTTGCTCACTGGCTTTCAATCGTGCATTCAAGACGAGCCCCTTACTGCGGAGTGCGACATTACAGGCATTGACTCTACATGGTACAAGCAATACGCAGCTGCCACCGATGATAACCCTGAAGGGAAGGATTTGTGGATAGGCAACGCTAATGTGCAGAATGATTATGTCAACTTTATTGTAAAGACAGGCACCGATCGTTCGGCTTTTGCCCCCAAGTTTACTCTCACATTAGGAACACGCCTTACGGCTGAAGTGGATGGGCAAGTGGTGGATGCCAATGGCATTGAGCGCGACTTTACGCAACCACAAGTGTATACCGCCACTTCGGAGGATGGTAAATGGTCCAAAAACTATTTGGTAAGTTTCAATTATCCACAGCCCATTGACACACTCGATTTTGAACATTTCAAACTCTCGGGCAAGTATTACAAATGGTTTGAAGTGGATAAAAACGATAACGAGCTTGATTATTGGTCATCGGGCAATGGTGGATATAACTTAGTGGGTATAGCTAAAAAGCCAGAGGATTATCCCACTTATCCCTTTAACGATGCAGAACGTGGTGCATCGGTGCGTCTCTCTACGCGTCGCACAGGTTCAAATGGTAACAGGGTGCATATGCCTATTGCCGCGGGCAGTTTATTTATAGGAACCTTTGACACCAAGATAGCTATGAAGCGTCCGCGTGAGGCTACGGCTTTTGGTCTGCAAGTGTTAAAGCCTAATGCACGTCCTAAGTCGCTTGAAGGTTGGTACAAATATACCGCAGGTGACATGATGACTGATATAAACAAAAAGGAACATCCCGAACTACGCGACACAGCCGATATATATGCTGTTGTTTATGAGGTCGACCCCAATCACTTTGAAGCACTCAATGGCGATGATGTGTTAACATCAGAGCGCATTGTGATGATGGCACGTATTGACAACCCAGGTGAACCCGCTCAATGGAAACCTTTTAACGAACCCTTTAAGTTAAAGCCAGGTAAGAGCTTTGACTTAAGTCGTCTCAACTCTTATGGTTATGCCATTGCTGTGGTGGCTACATCAAGCCGTCAAGGAGCTTACTTTGAAGGTGCTGCCGATGACCCTAAAAAGGGTTACAAAGGGTCAGTACTTGACATCAGCCATTTGCGCGTGGTGTATGAGTAAAATGTGTGTGCACATGTGAAAGCACAAACTCGGATGCATGGACTGATTTGGGCTCAATAGTGTACAAAGATGGGTGTTTTAAAAAGAGTACTCTGACACAGAGTGAAGGAGTATGAAACCCAATGTGCCATACGTTCAATCATCTTAATCAAAAAAATATATAAACCGCCTTTTATGGGTACACATGCCGACACGTTTGGCAAAAATTAAATTCAATGAAACGAACACTTCTTCTCATCGCACTCTTTATTACCACCATTGTGGGCCTACAAGCCCAAAAGGATAACGTGGCAAAAGAGACCGATGTTAATCTTATAAAAGCAGCTCTTATGGGCTGGCATGTACGCATAGGTGCAGGCTTTAGCATAGGTGGCACATCGCCACTGCCTTTGCCTGCCGAAATTCGCTCTATTAACAAGTATCGCCCTGGTGTTTGCATACAGTTAGAGGGTGCTGCACAACGCAAGTTTGGGCGCCATTGGGGGGCTATGTTAGGTTTGCGTTTTGAAAACAAAGGCATGGAAACCGATGCTCGTGTTAAGAATTATCACTTAGTGGCTTATAACACCGATGGCTCAGGCAAAATAGAGGGAGCCTATTGGGGCAACGTAAAGACCAAGGTTGACAACTCATATCTCACTATTCCAGTGTTAGCCACTTATTCCTTCAACGATCGTTGGCAGGTGCAAGCAGGTCCATACTTCTCGTATAGAGTGAAAGGCTCGTTTACAGGTTCAGCCTATAGCAAAAGCGATGAGGATGTTAGCTACATACGCCAACCCGACCCAACGGGGCCAATGACTGAGGTAACAAGTGCTGACTACGACTTTACGAACGACATGCGACGCTTTCAGTGGGGCTTGCAAGCGGGTGGCGAGTTTAAAGCCTATAAGCACCTGAGCGTGTCGCTTAACCTCACTTGGGGCTTAAATGGCATATTCCCTTCAGACTATGAGAGTGTAACCTTTGCACTCTATCCCATTTATGCCACTTTGGGCTTTAACTACTTATTTTGATAAAATTGAAATCGTCTAAACTTCGTCAGAAAAGTTTAGATGACTACATCATCTTGAAACGAAATACAATTCTATTATGAAGAAAACTTTACTTACTTTTTGTTTATCATTGGCTGCCCTCTGTGGTATGGCACAAACGCAAACTAACTACAACGAAAAGATTGTGGTTACGATTGATGGCACAAGCTCTGACAGCATTCCTGCTGCCATCATAGTGGTTGACAATGGCGATGGCACTTGCGACTTCTCGCTTAAGAACTTCAAGTTAGATGATGGTGAATCGTTGATACCCGTAGGCAATATTGACTTGAAGGGGGTTAGCATGACTGAACAAGACGGCGTAACTACCATTAACACCGACCAAAGCATACTTATTCAGCCAGGCGATGACCCCACGGTAAATGAAGACGAATGGTTAGGCCCTATGTTGGGGGAGGTACCCATTAAGCTATCGGGCAAATTATCAGCTACGCACCTTTATGTTAACATTGACATTGACATGCAGGAGTTACTTGGCCAAATAATTAACGTGGCTGTGGGTCAGTCAAAAAATGTGGTGTCGGGCATTAATGGTGTAAAGGTTAATACAAATGTTCCTACATCAGCTATTTACACACTCAGCGGTTTGCGCGTGAACAAGGCTTCAAAGGGTGTGTACATAATAAATGGTAAAAAGGTTATAAAGTAAACTATACATTATGATGTTAAAGCATATTTTTACTCTTGCTACATTTGCATTGGGTCTTTCGGCCAGTGCACAAGGCATATACCAGTTTGAAGATGCTGGTTTTGAAAATTGGACGGGGGATAACACTCCAGGACATGAGTGGCACTCATTTGAAAGTGCTATAGGTAAAAAGGCTAATTTAGGTAAGGGGTCTGCCCCAAAACCTCAAAAGGAAACCGAAAACCCTTATGAAGGTACCACTTCGTTAAAAATCTATTCAAAGAGCATTTTGGGTAAATTAGCCAATGGTAACATTACTACGGGTGTTATCAACATGGGCAGCACGACTCCTGCTGATGCCAGCAACTACAACTTCACAAAGCGTGATGCTGAGGGTAAGCACTTGGTGTTTGCTGGTACGCCTGATGCTGTTTCGTTCTATGCAAAATTCAAAAGCGGAGGTAGCCCCAATGGTCGTGGACGCTTTATACTTCATGGCGATGTAGACTATCGCGACCCAGAACTCAATGGTGACAAAACGGGTTTAGTGGGTGAGGCTGTAGTGCTTGTTCCACCTACCGATGCTTGGACTCATTATGAGGGAACTTTCAGCTACAAAGCGTCAAAGCCTACAACACAATATTTGTTAGCATCATTTACTACCAACCCTACACCGGGTGGTAGCCAAAAAGACTATTTGTATGTTGATAACGTAAAGTTCATCTATTACAACACATTAAAGAGTTTGTCGTACGATGGTGCTACCATCAACTTTGATGAGGCTACCACCAGCTACGACTTGTCAACAGTAGCTTATGATGAAGAAAAATTGCACTACGACAAGAAGGGACAAGGTGCTAACACTTCATTAAGTTATGACAAGGAGTCGGCCATTGCTACTATTACTGTTGAGGGTAACGACATTTCAGTTAACCCTACCAACAAAACAGTTTATACCCTTCAGTTCGCTCCTGAAAAGAAGGCAGAGGTAACTACTTACAGCAACGATTTGAGTGTAACTTTAGTTTCTGCTGAAGGTAATTCCTGCACGGCTCCTGAAACAAATAGCATCAACTTCATTAAGGAGGTAGACGATAGTTACTCACTTGAACTCAAAAACTTTGTGTTGGGTGGTATGATACCTGTAGGTAACATCAAGGTTACTAACCTAACCAAAAATGATAACACTTACACCACTTCACAAATCATTAATATCACTGCAGGTGATGATGAAAAGTATGGTGCCGCAGATTGGTTAGGCCCTATGTTGGGTGAGGTGCCAGTAGTTGTAAATGCTACGATAAATGGTGACCAAATGGTGGCTCAAATTTCAATTAAGGATTTCCCTGGTGTAGGTGACATCAATGTGACCTTTGCTCCTACTATCAACTTGACTGAAGAAAATAACATTGACGTAAACCAAGGTGTTTACAATGTTGTATTGACACGTAGCTTTAAGCAAGGTTGGAACACAGTATGCTTGCCGTTTGCCACAACTGCCAATAATTTGGGTGCAGCTAAGGCACAAGCTTTTACTGCGGCTAATGACTATAGCTTGACCTTTGACGAAGTAGCCAATGGTCAACTCGAGGCCAATGTACCATACATGCTTTATTTTGATCAAGATAAGGAGTACACTGCTGATGAAGCTTATTACTATGGTGGTGTAGTAGAACAGTCATTCCCCATCGCTTCTAATTATAATGGCTTCCAGTTCATGGGCAACTATCAGGCTAACATGAGTTTGAATAATTGTTATAGCATGGTTGCTGATGGCCAGGGTTATAAACTTGTAGCTTGTGATGAAACAGCTACCTTGCCTGCAGGTCATGCTTACTTTGAAGCAACGATGGGTGTAAGTCTTGATGGCTTGCGTGTTTGCTTTGATGGTGGACAGGTTACGGGTGTTAACACCATTGTTAATGGTGCTGCTAACCTTCAACAACAAGGTGCTGTTTATAACTTGCAGGGTGTAAAGGTAAGTTGCAATGGTACAGCAGGTTTGCCCGCTGGCATTTACATTCAGCATGGCAAAAAGGTTATTGTAAAGTAAGCGTTGTACACATTCAGTAGGTATTGATACTTACTAAAAAAATACAAGGGTGATTCTGTAGATAGGAGGCATATACAACTTCTGTTTATAGAATCACCCTATTTCGTAGGTACTTGAAAATCAGAAGGAACCTTACAGTATTAAGCGTAAATGATACCATAAAGTTCCCATTGTATGCAATTGAGTAGGAAGAAAACGAAGTAGTTTTCTTCCTACTTTCGATTATGCTCGGCACGAGCATACAGAAATCAGTCTTGCGTTATTTCTTCCGAATAACACAAGACTGGGTTTAAGTACTTGATAATCAATACACGATATAAAGACAACCCGTTGGCGGAATTTCAGGTTAACGGGTTAACAGGTTAACGGGTTAACAGGTACGTTTGCCAAGCTTTTTAAGTTTCCTGTCATTCTGCTTTAACATAATAAGACGCGTTGGCGGAATTAGTAAACAAGTTGACAAGTTAACGGGTTAACAGGTAAGT
>URDV01000104.1 GCA_900546605.1 uncultured Prevotella sp. | reverse complement strand
TTATTCACTGATTTACAATGTAATATGAATCCACTCCATTTTTTAGCGGACAACAATAGATAGAAATAGGAGTTTTGAATTTTACTTTGTCAGAAAAATTTAGACTGACTTATAAAATTGGGTGTTAAATCAAAAACATTTAGCTTTTGCAGTGGCACTTTTTATGAATGTGAACTTGATTTAAAGGCAAAAGTCTTAACTTTCGGCAAAGAACTCATTCAATATTACAAAAATGACATTACGTAATACATGTGCATGGCTGTGCATGGCTTTGACTACAGGCACGGCTATGGCTCAGCAGAGCGAAACAAAAGAAATTTTTAAACCACATTGGACGCTTGGCATACAAGCTGGTGTGAGTGAAACTCGTGGTGAAGTAAAGTTCTCTGACTTATTGTCACCTGCTGTAGCAGGCTATGTGGGTTATCGTTTTACACCCGTAGTAGGTGTGCGTGTAGGAGCTAGTGCTTTCGAGGCAAAAGGTAGTTGGGTTAGTCCACATCAGGTTTACAAATATAACTATGTGCAAGGCAATGCTGATGTGGTGTTCGACTTGAGTGCACTCGTTGCCCATTATAATGTGCGTCGTGTGTTTAACCTTTATGCTTTTGTTGGGGCTGGTGTGAATGGTGCTTTTAAAAATGATGAGGCTGGCGAATTGGTAACAGCTAACTATCCTTTAACTTACTATTGGAGTGGACATCGAATTTCGCCTGTGGGACGTGGTGGACTGGGTGTAAACTTACGTTTAAGCAAGCGTGTGGCCATTAATGTTGAAGCGAATGCCAATGTGTTGTCTGATCATTATAATTCGAAAAAGGCTGGCAATGCTGACTGGCAGTTTAACTTGATGGGTGGTTTGACCTTTAGTTTAGGCAGAACAAGTTGTACAAGCAAAACAGTTGTTGCTGATGAGGTGGCTGCTACGCCAATAGCTCCTATTGAAGATGATTATGCTCCTGTGCAGCCATCAGAAACAACTACTACCATTCCTGCTGCAACTGAAAAGGCGGAAGTGAAAAAGGGACTGACTGAAAACATATTTTTCCGCATTAACTCATCAGTGGTTCGCACCACTGAACTGGGCAAGGTCGAAGCTTTGGTTCATTACCTTAAGCAACACCTTGAGGCAAAGGTATCTATTACAGGGTATGCTGATGCTGCAACAGGCACTGCGGCTATTAACAAGCGTATTTCAACTTTGCGTTCAAAGGCTGTAGCTAATGCTTTAATGAAGCGTGGCATTGCATCATCGCGCATAGTGGTGAGTGCTAAGGGTGACACTGTACAACCATTTGATAAAATGGAAGATAACCGAGTAAGTATTTGCATTGCAGAATAAAGCGAAGCTTGTGTTGCTTGGTTGGCAAAAAATGGGCGCTCAACTTTATTTGAAAAAATAAAGTTGAGCGTCTACTTCGTTTTTATGGCAATTTCAGTTCCATGCCTACAACTATGTTGTTCGCATTCTTTAAGTTGTTGGCCTTAATGATTTTTTCAGCGTAGTTATCGCTGCCGTAATATTTGCGTGCAATGCGATAAACATTTTCGCCTTTGTTAACACGGTGGGTAGCAGGACGTTTTGATGTAGATGCCTTATTGGCTGCTTCAGTGTGACTTGTAGCGGTAGCCTTGTTCGTTTCAGCCTCTTTAGTTGGTGCTGATGAAGGCGTTTCGTCTTTTTGCACCGATGCTGCGTTGTCATTTGCCACATTAGTGGGGCGATGGTTCGCTTGGGCACTGAGAGAGTCAGTCTTACCAATAGGGGTTGAGTCATTATTGGTAGCAGGTTGTGGCTTAACTGCAGAAGCAGCAGGTTGTGGTTGCTCTGCGGGGTTAAGTTCATCGTCATAGCAATGAGGGCAGAGCATGCGATAGTAACCTGCAAAGTAACTACCCGTCATGAGTAACAGCACTAACAAGGTGAGCGATATGATTTTCCACCAATTGTGCTTGCGCGGTGAGGGTACTTCGTTATAGGTGTACCCCATAGTGTTGCTTACATTGTTAGTAGCAGGGGACGCTGTATTGCCCGTTGTGGCATTCTTCTTTTCATCATCAGTGGCTTGTTCGCTGATAGGTGTGGGGGGTGTTACCACTATATCCTCATCGTTGCTCAATTCAGTATTCTCATCGTTTGCGTTGTTGCCATTTGTATGAGGAGCAGTAACGTTGCCAGTTGTTTCAGCATTGCCAACAATAGTGTTGTCATTGTCGCTTGTAGCATGTGGCTCTTGGTTGTGAGTTGTTGCTGATGCCTGTTCTGTATCGTTATCCTCATTCGTGTCAATTGACATGACAGGGGTAGGCTGGTTAAGCGATTGAGGTTGGTGAAGGGGATTGGCTGAAGAAGATGAGGACGATGCAACTTTGTTGTTAGCAGAGGCATTGACGGTAACTGATGAGGGTGCTGTAACCTGTGGCTCAGTGTCTGCATTGTTGGCATTGTCAGCTTCGTTGGCCAACTCAATAATATTGTCATTGCTCGTAGATGGTGTTGTTAGTGCCTCGTCACTTGCAACAGCAATGTTTTCAATGGAGTCAACCTTTAAGGGCCTATCTTCATCATTCTCATCAGCGTCTTTTTCAGCGAGTTCCTCCTCTTCCTCTTCCTCCATTTCATCGTCAATCAACTCAAACTCTTTTGTGTCGGTGTCATCGTTTAAGTCAACAGCCTCAAAGTGAGCAAAGGGTTGGTTAACGAGTTCCTTCATGCTAGCATCAGGGGTGAATGAGACCTTGGTGTGTCCGCTAATTTGAAAACGCTCGCCCGTGTTGATGTTAACGCTTTCGCGTTCGCTTACGGCTACCAGTTTAAAGGTGCCGAAGCCCTTTATTTTAACGAGCTTATCATCGCTAAGTCCTTGTTCAATAACATCAAAGAATGAACGCACAAAGGCATCGGCCGTTTTGCGGTCGACACCTTCGTGTTGTGCTATGTAGTCAGCAAAATCTTGTAAGCCTAACTTTTTTTTCATTCGAGTGCACTTTATTTCATTTTCTCCTTCAGAGTGGTGCTTGGCTTAAATGCCAAGACCAATTTGGGTGGAATGAGTTTGCGTTGTTTGGTGTTGGGATTAACTACCACACGTTCCAACTTCTTTTTCACTTCAAATGTGCCAAACCCTTGCACTGCAAAAAGTGTGTCATCATCTAATTTGTCGGCAACGGCAGCTGTGAGTGCGTTTACCAACTTTTGAGTGTTTTTGGCAGTGCTGCCCGTTTGAGCAGCCAGTGTGCTGATAAAATCTTTGTTGTTCACTACTTCACTACTATGTTGCGGAATTTATTTGATGACGCCATAAAGGTCGAACTCTTCAGCGTCAGTAATTTCTACTTGGTAAAAGCTACCAATGTTAATAGGGGTAGACTCATTGCGTGCTATCAGCACCTCGCAGTCAACCTCGGGTGAGTCGGCCTCAGTGCGGCCTATGTAGTAGTCGCCTTCTTCGCGGTCGATAATGACGCGTAGGGTAAGGCCCACTTTCTCTTCAGACAATTCGGTGGCAATGTCCTCTTGCAACATCATGAGTTGGTCAAGTCGTTTTTGTTTAACCTCCTCGGGCACGTCATCGGTGTAATGTTCGGCTGCATAGGTGCCTTCTTCCTCGCTATAAGCAAAGGCTCCCATGCGGTCAAAGCGTGCTTCACGCACAAAGTTCATTAGCTCCTCAAAGTCTTGATCAGTTTCGCCAGGGAAACCCACCATGAGTGTGGTGCGAATGCAAATGCCTGGTACTTCGCGTCGCATGGCTGCAAGCAAGTCAATTGTCTCTTGCTTTGTGATGTGGCGTTGCATACGCTGTAACACATTGTCAGAGATGTGTTGCAAGGCAATGTCAAGGTAGTTGCAAACATTGTCATTTTCGCGCATAACGCGGAGCAAGTCCATGGGGAAGTGTGTGGGATATGCATAGTGCAAGCGAATCCATTCAACTCCTGGAATGTGCGCCATGCGTTCAATGAGTTCAGGCAGTCGCTGCTCATGGTAAAGGTCAATGCCGTAGTAAGTCAGTTCTTGTGCAATAACTTGAAACTCTTTCACTCCTTGTGCAACGAGCTGACGTACTTCATCAAGAATTTCATCTATAGGGCGGCTTTTATGAGGCCCTGTTATGATTGGTATGGCGCAGTAGGCACATTTACGATTGCAGCCTTCTGAAATTTTGATGTAAGCATAATGTTTGGGAGTGGTAATGGTGCGCTCAACCGTTTTGTCATTGCTATCAGTAGTCAAGTTGTTGCTTGCATCATCATTCTCGCCCAAATCGTGTAACAATTCCTTCCAGTTGAATTTACCATAAAATTTATCGACTTCGGGAATTTCCTTACGTAGTTCGTCCATGTAGCGTTCCGACAAGCATCCCATCACATACACTTTGTTCAGTTCACCATCGTTTTTAAGTTCGCAAAGTTCAATGATTTCATTAATACTTTCTTCCTTAGCCGATGCAATAAAACCGCAAGTGTTGATAACAGCTATGTCACCGTGTGTAGTTTCGGGATTGTGATAAACCTTAATGCCATGTTCGTTAAAAAGGCTGATGAGGTTTTCTGAGTCGACAAGATTTTTAGAGCATCCCATGGTGATGATGTCGACTGTGTGCTTGTATGTAGTAGCTTTATTGCTCATGCTTAATTGTTAAATTTCGGTTCCCTCAAAAAGTGAATTGACAAACTCTTTACGATTGAATGGTTGTAAGTCAGTCATTTTTTCGCCCAAGCCAATGTACTTTACAGGCACTTTCAGTTGGTGCGAAATGCCTATTACTACACCTCCCTTGGCAGTTCCATCAAGTTTAGTAATAGCGAGTGAGGTTACATCGGTGGCTTTGATAAACTGCTTGGCTTGTTCATAAGCGTTTTGTCCTGTGCTACCATCTAACACAAGCAAAATTTCATCGGGGGCTGATGGTACCACCTTTTGCATTACCTTTTTAATTTTTGTCAACTCATTCATGAGTCCCACCTTGTTGTGCAGTCGGCCTGCTGTGTCAATTATCACAACGTCAGCGCCTTGTGCTTTGGCGGAGTTAACGGTGTCGTAGGCCACACTTGCAGGGTCGCTACCCATTTGTTGCTTAACAACGGGCACACCTACACGTTCACCCCAAATGACTAATTGCTCAACAGCTGCTGCACGGAAGGTGTCAGCGGCTCCTAACACAACGTTCAACCCTGCCTTTTTGAATTGATAGGCTAATTTGCCAATGGTGGTAGTTTTGCCTACTCCATTAACGCCCACTACCATAATTACGTATGGTTTGTGGTCATTAGGAATTTGAAAACCTTCAGTGTCATCGTTTCCACTCTGTGTGAGTAAGGCACCAATTTCTTCCTTTAATATGTTGTGTAGTTCGGCAGTGCTTACGTATTTGTCGCGTGCTACGCGTTCTTCAATGCGGTGAATAATGTCAATAGTAGTGTCGGTGCCTACGTCAGAGGTGATGAGAATCTCCTCAAGTTGGTCGAGCACCTCATCGTCCACCTTGCTTTTGCCAGCAATGGCACGCGTAATTTTGCCGAATATGCTGGTTTTTGTTTTTTCCAATCCGGCATCGAGAACTTGTTTTTTCTCCTTTTTTGAGAAAATGCTAAATAGACCCATGAGTAAACTATGTTTTTATCACCTTCCGAGAGTTGTGACAAACACTTTGCCAATACAAACGATTACGGAAGAATTATGAGAAGGGAATGTTCCCCAAAAATATTTTTGCAAACTTACGAAAAAAGACTGAAAAATTAGGTCGTTTATGCTGAAAAAGCATTATTGCAATGCTTATTTCAAAGTAAAAAGGACGAGATAACCCTTTCATTAATAAAGGGTTATCTCGTCCCATCGGTAAAAGTTATACTTTACTTGTTATTTGGCCAAAGTGCGACGGCTACGGCGCTTGGGTTTCTCTTCAGCAGGTTTTTCAATTTTTACACCAGCCAATTCGGGGTCAATCATGATACGACCACAGTATTCGCACACAATGATTTTTTTACGCATACGAATGTCAAGTTGACGCTGAGGTGGAATCTTATTAAAGCAACCACCGCAGGCATCACGTTGTACGTAAACAATGCCAAGACCATTGCGTGAGTTCTTGCGAATGCGTTTGAAGGCAGCCAACAAGCGTGGTTCGATGGTTTGCTCAATGTTTTTGGCCTTTTCACGTAATTTTTCTTCTTCAGCCTTTGTTTCGGCCGTGATGTCATCAAGTTCTGACTTTTTCATGTCAAGGTCAGCACGACGTTCTTCGAGTTGTCGCTTGGCATGTTCAATGTCATTTTTACGAGCTTCAGTGGCACGCTGTGCTTCACCAATCTTTTTGTTCTGCAACTCTATTTCGAGGCTTTGAAACTCAATTTCCTTTGACAACATGTCATACTCGCGGTTGTTCTTTACATCGTCCAACTGCTTTTTGTAGCGGTCAATGGCAGTTTGCGCTTCATTGATTTTTGACTTTTTGAGCGCAATGTCAGTTTGCAAGCCTTCCAAGTCTTCATTATACTTGGCAATGCGGTGGGTCAAGCCTTCAATCTCGTCTTCAAGATCTTGTACCTCAAGCGGAAGTTCACCGCGTAAAGTTTTGATGCGGTCAATTTCAGAGAGTGTGGTCTGCAGCTGATATAGGTTCTTCAGCTTCTGTTCTACGGACATGTCCGCAACGTCTTTCTTAGCCATAATATATGTTTATGTTGTGTAGTTTGTTTTTATTTGTAGCTTACACCAAGTCTGCAATGGGGTTGGTGTTAATGTGGGTGTCAACAATGTGTAAGTTGGGGTGTGCTTGACTCAAAATGCGGTGAAGCAATTCGATGGTGAATTGTTCACTTTGGTAGTGGCCTAACACGCTGATGAGAATGTCATTTTCATGTCCAAAGTAGCGGTGGTAGCTCATTTCGCCCGTAACAAAGGCATCGGCTCCTTGACTAATAGCTTGATGAAGTAAAAACTCACCAGCTCCTCCGCAAAGTGCAACCTTTTGTATGTGCGTTTTGCTACATGCAACATTGAATTTGACGCAGTCAACGGCAAAGGTTTTTTTGACAAGCTGCAGAAACTCTTGTTGTGTAATAGCGCAAGGCAAGGTGCCTATCAATCCACTTCCACCTTCTTGATTATTGATGGGAGATAAAAAGCGTGTTTGTTCCAACTTTAGCTTTTCTGCTATCATGTGGTTAACACCGCCAGGTGCATTGTCGAGGTTGGTGTGGGCAGCATAAATGGCTATGCCTTTTTGAATAGCCTTAACAACGCAACGTTCCACCTGGGTTTGCATGGTAATGTGTTGCAAGGGGCGGAACAAGAGTGGGTGATGTGCCACTATGAGATTGCAGCCTAATTGTTCGGCTTCATCAATAACCGCCTCAGTTACGTCAAGACACAATAAGACCCCTGACACATTTTCGCCCGCTGTTAATCCTATCTGCAAGCCAGCATTATCATAGCTCTCTTGCAGCGGCAGTGGCGCGAACCGTTCAAGGGTCTCCGCGACTTCCTTTATCGTCATACTTTTAATTGAATGAGATATAATATGTATTATGATGCAAAAGTACGAATTTTTTTGTATTACATTGTTGCTAACTTGTAAAAATAATTGTTTTTACGTTATTTTTAATTGCGAGGGGGTGTTTGTGTGAGGTGTAATTGTAGATAAAAAGTCATTGAGTAAATGCGTTGGCGGAATTAGTAAACAAGTTGACAAGTTAACGGGTTAACAGGTAAGTTTGCCAAG
>URDV01000103.1 GCA_900546605.1 uncultured Prevotella sp. | reverse complement strand
GCTCTGAGATAGCTTGTAGGATGCTTTGGCGAATCCACCATACGGCGTATGAGATGAACTTGAAACCTCGCGTTTCATCAAACTTTTGTGCTGCCTTGATTAATCCCAAGTTACCTTCATCAATAAGGTCGTTTAGCGCAAGTCCTTGATTTTGGTACTGCTTAGCCACACTGACAACGAAACGTAGATTGGCACGTGTTAATCGGTCGAGGGCTGCTTGTCCATCAGGACCCCCACGATGAATGCGTTGTGCGAGTTCTACCTCTTCATCAGTTGAGATGAGCTCCTCACGGCCAATTTCTACCAAATACTTGTCCAACGCCGCGCTTTGGCGATTGGTGATACTTTTATTAATCTTTAGTTGTCGCATAGTTCTAATTGTACTCGTTATTGGGATAAACGTGCATGACTTCACGTCAATACATAACAAATGCCCGCAAAGGTTGTGCCAATGCAGGCTATGGTGTATGCTTTGTTATCCCAATACTTTCATAAATACAGACTCTTCGTAATTTGGGTGCAAAGTTACGAAGAAATGTAATATCATGCCACTTTTTTAACGTGTATTAGTGTAAATAGGGCGAGTATTTGTATTTTGTTTAGTTTTTATGCCTAAAGATTTGTTCAAACAAGTTCAAACTGTCTGGATTCTCTTTTACAAAAGTGTCAATATGTCGCATACGCTTTTGTTCAAGAATCTCGTCAACAGCAATGAATATGCCTGTCTCCTCAACCTCGCCAAATTCGTGGTTAATGGCTGTACCAAAAACGCGCATGGTAGGGCTTAGCCCCATGTAGGCATTCACCAAGGGCGGAATGTTGTAACCACGTTTGCGTACCTCTGAGTTGAGTATGCGGTAGTCACTTTTGAAGTCGTTGTGAACAAACAAACTTTTTAACTGTTCAGCAGGCATGTCAATGTGCAGGGGAACGTAGGGTGTGATGAGTTGCTCTTTATCGCCAAAGTGCTTGTTGAGGAAGTAGAGTATCATGTCACGTGCTTCACGATTGAACGAGGGATACATGGTCATCTTTCCGAAGAAATACTTCAAGTTGGGCATGACAACGGTTAATGCACCCAGTCCGTCCCACAAGTTATCGAGAGCAAAAATGCCTTTACTCATGGCTCGGGTACTTTGATACTCTAAAGTGACGAATGATCGACCTAACTCAACAGTATCGGCCATATATGTTTTTAAAAACTTGTCGGTGAAATGAAACATATGGCTGGTAGCCAATTGTGGCTGCCCCTTTTCATCATATTTTGCTTCACACCCAGGCAAAAAGCGATAACCACCTAATATGAGTTCCTCTTCGGGATCCCATACGATGAGTTGGTAATAGGGATGTTCGCAAGTGTCGAATTCATCCCAATCTAATTCCATGCCAGTTCCGCCGCCTGCGGCGCGGAAAGCGATTTCGCGTAATCTACCGATTTCTCGCATAACATGGGGAGCTTGCTGGTAAGTGATAATGTATATTTCGTTGCCAGCTTTGTTGGTGGTGCGTAGACGTCTTTCGGGCGTTAGCTCTTCTTTTAGCAGTTGCTTATCAATAGGAGGAATGATGGGTTGCATGACTAAATAAAAGATCTATGAATGATTCTGTTGTTATTGTGCGTTAAGCCTTGGTTGTTTGGCTGAGGGAGTAAACTTTGTCCTCAACCCAAAGTGCCCATTCTGAAGGGCGCTTTGATTTATCGAATGTTTGCCATGGAATAGGGTGTCCGATGGTAACTTTGAATGTTTTATGACGGTTACGAAATGTTTCGTCTGCTAAAAACAGCATGGCTATGTTAAACTTTAGTCCGAGTGCTTTGCCTATGTTAGCCCAACGATAGAAACGATCGGAGTTCCGTCCTTCAAAATGTATGGGTATAACATCGCGTTGTGTTTCGATGCTTTTCGTTATGAATGTCTTATTCCAAGGCAAATCATGTATAATGCCATTTTGTCGACGTGAACACAATTTGGCTGGAAACATGATTACGTGATGATGGCTGTTGAAGGTGGCTTCAATTTGACGTGGCAAGTCGCGGCTTTGTTTGCCTGTTACGTTTACAGGTACACAGAGTGGTGCAAGGCCATGAAGGTTCATTAGCAAATCATTTACTAAGTAACGTATACGTCCATCATAATGATGGCCTAAAATTTGGCCTATTGCTATTCCGTCGGGGCCACCTAAAGGGTGATTGCTCACAAAGGTAAACCTACGTTGTCCATTAGCATCATCTGGTAGGTTTTCTATACCTTCAATTTCAAGCTTATCATCTAAAAAGTCCATAACTGCATCTATCCATGGCATACCTTGTGCATTGCCCACATTTTCAAGGAAACCATTAATTTCATCTTGATGAACAATGTGTTTAAGCCATGAACGCACAAAACGAGGCACAAATTTTGCCTTTGCGCCTATTTTGTCATCGAGTACCTTATCGATGTCTATTTTGAATGCTTTATTGTCTTTCACTTTTTTGATGCTATTTTGGGGGATACCCATGAAGCCTCGTTTTATAGTTCTTTGGCTCAGGCTGTTTGCTTTCACCTTAGTCTCAGTTTTGTAACTATCTTTTTATGACTAAGAGAAAGCTTACTCTAATCATTCACTTTTATATACTAAAATTTAGCTGCAGAACGGTAAAATATTTTGCGTTTATATTGAAGTGTGGATAGCTAATTCAGAGAGCCAAATGTACTATGTGTTGGTTTTTTTATATGTGCAAATGTACAAAATATTTCTGTTACATAGCAGTTATAGCACGATATTTACGAATGCTTATGTATAAGTAAAGGTCATGAGTAAAACAAAGATGTTTTTTTGGCACAAATCGTAAAATGCTGTGCAAAAAATTAAGTATAAGTACTTTGTAAAATTATAGAATGCTTATACGTCGGTAAATAATGAATTTTAGTACTATTGGGTAAAAGTTTTTGAGGGGTTGCAATCATTATTTATCACATGCTTCATGCAACCTACTGTGTTTGAATGGCTATTGATTCTTAACTTGGCAACCTTTTTATCCATATAGCTTATCCTATTTTTATTCTTGCGACTTACTTAGATATGGATATACTTTACCATCAAGCCTTTGTTGGACATACATTTTATAGTACATAAGCACAATAAATGAGACATAGATTACACCCGAAATTATAGGATAATATTACTCCACCAGAACTCGGGCTTTAATTAGCAGGGGCTAACTTTTGAAAATATCCTCGCCGAAGTCCCATTTCACGGGACTTCGGCGAGGATATCTCTACTCTTTTGAGTTTTACAGGATAGTAATATAATGAAATATCAAAAAAGGCAATTTGCTCAATGATATAAAATATGAGCAAATTGCCTTTTTTGTTATTGAGAGGGCAAATTCCGTAAAAGTGATTTACAAAAATAGCCTCATTAATAATAATTACTCAGCACGAAGAGTAAAGCGCTTGAAAGCTGTAACAGTAAGATCCTTGTCGGTAGACTTAAGATATTCAGCTACAGTTTGCTTGCTATCTTGAATGTATTCCTGGTTCAAGAGGCATGATTCCTTGTAGAACTTCTTCATGCGGCCATTGGCAATGTTCTGAATCATTTGTTCGGGCAAGTTAGCAGCCTTTTGTTCAGCTGTAGTCTTTTTGAGTTCACGAATTTGGTCAGCTTGTTCAGCTGTGATGTTACCCTTCATGATACCCTCTTCGAGGTGCTCTTCGCTTTCAGCTATGTAGAGGTTGAAACCAGCCTTTTTAAGAGCAGCTTCAACAGCCTTCTTTACTTGCTCTTCCTTAGTCTTTTCGATAGCTACCTTCAACTCCTCGTCCTTAACAGCTTGGGGTACGCTAGCCTCGTCAAGTGCTACGGGGTTCATAGCAGCAACCTGCATAGCAACGTTGTGAGCTTGCTCTTCAGCAGGCTTATTAGTTTGAACCATGGTGCAGAGCATGTGACGACCCATGTGATCGTAAACAGCTACATTATCACCTTCGATAAAGTTGTAGCCATCAAGCTCCATCTTTTCGCCTGTAATACCGCTACGGTCAGTAACAGCTTCAGCTACGGTGTGACCACCCATAGGCAGAGCGTTTACTTCGTCAAGGCTCTTGCACTTGTTGGCAACAGCAGCATCAAGAATGTCTTGAGCGAGCTTTACGAAATCGGCATTCTTAGCAACGAAGTCAGTTTCGCACTTAAGGGCAATAATAGCAGCAAAACCATTTTCGCTCTTAACGAGTACAGCACCTTCAGCAGCTTCGCGATCAGAACGCTTAGCAGCTACAGCTTGACCCTTTTTGCGGATGATTTCGATGGCTTCTTCAATGTTGCCATTTGACTCAGCGAGTGCCTTTTTGCAGTCGCCCAAACCAGCACCTGTCATGGTGCGAAGTTTCTTGATATCTTCTAATGATACTCCCATTTTTTTAGGAAATATGGATTATGTTAGTAGTGTGAGTTGATAAAAAGTAGAAAAGTATAAAGTACAATGTATAAGGCACAAAAGTGTAATCTCGTAAAGGGGTTATACTTTATAATACTTTATACTTTTATACTTTATACTTTATCATGTTAGGTGTGTGAGTTAATTACTCAGCCTTTGCTTCAGCAGCGGGAGCCTCAGCTTTTTCAGCACGAGCCTTAGAGGCACGCTTGTTGCGAGACTTAGTTTCACCTTCGCCTGCGGCTTCAGTATCAACCTTTTCAGCCTTGCGCTCTTCAATACCTTCAGCGATAGCACCACAAATAGCGTCGAGAATTACTTCGATGCTCTTGTTAGAGTCGTCGTTGGCTGGGATGAGGTAATCAACTACGTTAGGATTAGAGTTAGTATCGACAATACCGAACACGGGGATGCCGAGGCGCTGAGCCTCTTTAACAGCAATGTGTTCTTTGCAAACGTCAACCACGAACAATGCAGCGGGAAGACGAGTTAAGTCGCTGATAGAACCGAGGTTCTTCTCTAACTTTGCACGTTGACGAGAAATCTGGAGGATTTCGCGCTTTGAGAGGTTAGAGTAAGTACCATCGTTCATCAACTTGTCGATATTGGCCATTTTCTTGATAGCCTTACGGATAGTTGGGAAGTTGGTGAGCATACCACCCGGCCAACGTTCAGTAACGTAAGGCATGTTAACAGATGCAGCCTTATCAGCTACAACGTCCTTTGCTTGCTTCTTAGTAGCTACGAAGAGGACACGCTTGCCCTGCTTTGCGATTGCTTTCAAAGCTTCGGCAGCTTCGTCAATCTTAGCGACAGTCTTGTGAAGGTCGATAATGTGAATGCCATTGCGCTCCATGAAAATGTAAGGAGCCATAGCGGGATTCCACTTGCGTTTGAGGTGACCGAAGTGACAACCGGCCTCCAAAAGGGTGTCAAATGATGTTCTAGACATTTCTTTTGTTTGTTTTTTTCGTTTACTTTCTTGTTAGTTGTGTTAGTTCAACCAGCCAAAGGGTAGCTTTATGCACTTAGCATAAAGATCTCTTTGGTTTAGATACTAAACGTAAATCCAGCAGCAATCCTAAAATCATGCAACGTGCATAAGATAATAGTTGTGTGATATTAGGCAGCGCAGAATATTAACGCTTGCTGAACTGGAAGCGACGACGAGCCTTTGGCTGACCTGGCTTTTTACGCTCAACGGCACGGGGGTCGCGAGTCATGAAGCCTTCAGCGCGAAGAGCTTTCTTGTCATCTGCATTGATTTTCACGAGTGCACGGGCAATAGCGAGGCGAAGAGCCTGGCTTTGACCTGTGAAACCACCACCGCAGAGTGTTACCTTAATGTCGTACTTTTCAGCAACGTCCAAAAGGGTAAGGGGCTGCTTTACAACAAACTGCAGGATGGGAGAGGGAAAATACTCAGTGAGGTCTCTCTTGTTAATGGTAATTTTACCTGTACCTTCGGTTACGTAGATACGGGCGATGGCGCTCTTACGACGGCCTAATGCATTAATCATTTCCATTACTGCTCAGCTTATTTAAGGAGGTTAATATCAATTGCCTTGGGCGACTGTGCTTCGTGCTTATGGTCGGCACCCTCATAAACGTAGAGGTTAGTGAGGAGCTTAGCACCGAGCTTATTTTTAGGAAGCATACCCTTTACTACACGACGGAACAATTTGTCTGCACCGTTGGGCTTAGCCATGATGCTTGCGGGAGTGTGTTCACGCTGACCACCAGGATAACCAGTGTAAGTAAGATAGATGCGATCAGTCCACTTCTTACCAGTGAGCTGAATCTTATCGGCATTGATAATGATAACGTTGTCACCACAATCTACGTGCGGAGTGAAGTTGGGTTTATACTTACCGCGCAGCAGTTTGGCAACTTTGGTGCAAAGACGACCGAGCACTTGGTCTGTAGCATCTACTACAACCCATTCTTTTTGTGCAGTCTCTTTGTTAGCAGAAATGGTCTTGTAACTTAAAGTGTCCACTTTTGTTTGTTTTAAATTGTAACTACTAATGTTTATCTTTTTACCGCAGATATTACCTAACCATTACATCCTGGCCAATGATAACGGATGCAACTATTAATCCGCGGTGCGGCAGGCTTTTTGAGCCGGCCAGATAATAATCGGCGTGCAAAAGTACAACTTTTTTATTTCATGACAAATGTTTCGGTGTGTTTTTGTTGAAAACCATTATTTTTTCTTTTACATTTTGTCTGTAATAGGGTGATTGGAGCGTGAGCGTGTAGTTTACAAATAAGTAGGTATTCAGAATTAGTTGATATGCCTTGGCGCATTCTTTCGTCCATAAACATAGGTTCCATCGGTCACGTAGCCCGCTACGCTCCCTCTTCAACCTCTGTACCTGAACGAAATAGTACACCCATTCATCTCAACTAAGTTTGAATACCTACTAAAAAATTCATGTAGAGCATTTCCCCTCCTCAAAAAGCTCTACATGGATTAGGATGTATTTAATGGTCTTATTGAATCTGAACGAAGTCAGATATATAAGTGAGGTTGTTGTTAGAATTTGAGTTTGCCATATTTTTCTTTATACCATATTTGCCAAGCATTTACTAAATTTTGCCATATAACGTATGCGCCAGGTGCTACGGCTGCTAGAGGATTCAAAAAGGTGATGGTGAGCCAAATACCTACCACCGTGTTTTTTTGCCCCAAAGCTTGTCCTGCGCTGATGCTGGCATTGAAAGGCTTGCCTACGGCCTTACCTATGGCAAATTGTACAAGGGTTACAAATAGGGGTAAAATGAGCATCCCCACTAACAGCATGCCAGACACGTTGGCATGTGTAATATTTTTGATTGTTACGCCCGTTACAATGCTTAAGTTTAAGCACCATAGGTAAAATCCTAAATTGCGTTTTCTTTTAATTTTTTCGACAAAGTGGGGTATAAACTTACGACTTAATAGAGCTAATAGTAATGGTACAACTAACACGGTTGTTACATTTCGTAGTACCATTAGGGCGGCTGCTATGAAGGTTATGTTGGCATCTTTTTCAACCATCGGGAAGAATAATGGTATGATA
Source organism: uncultured Prevotella sp. (assembly GCA_900546605.1). Lineage (GTDB taxonomy): Bacteria > Bacteroidota > Bacteroidia > Bacteroidales > Bacteroidaceae > Alloprevotella. The sequence goes on along the minus strand of URDV01000103.1, from coordinate 360 downwards.
ACCATTGTAAAGATGTTGGCTATGATGGTGTAGGTGGTGAGCGAACCGATGCTGCCGCCTAATTTTTCGGTTACCACAGGTGCTGCTGCTGCCGTAGGGCAGATAACGCATATAAATACACCTTCAAGTAATAGTTTGGTGTTGGCGTCGTTTGTTAAACTAATGAGCCATACAAACGTGGCAGCCAGTAGGGTGCGTATGCCTTGTAGCAAAAAGTGCCACAAGCGTGGTTGCATTTCATTGATTTCAATTTTGCAAAATGTGACGTAGAGTAGGGTAAACAATATTGTAGGCATGGTTTGTGCTGCTAGTGGCCCCACAATATTGCCTATAGGTTCTAATATAGGTATGTTGGCAAAT
>URDV01000102.1 GCA_900546605.1 uncultured Prevotella sp. | reverse complement strand
CTTACCTGTTAACCCGTTAACTTGTCAACTTGTTTACTAATTCCGCCAACGCGTACTACTTCTATTTTAAACACCTACTTACTACATTACAAGCGTATTAACACCTACAATGTCCTTATAAAGCCCAACGGAGCGCAAACGTCACATACAACGTTTGCGCTCCGTTTATTTTTTCAACTAAGCCTTAGCGGCAGAGTCCTACCATTTAAGGCTCACACCCGCCATCACCAACAAACCAGGTTGCTGCACATTGGCCAAGTCATAATAATGATGATTTGTCAAATTAGTAAAATCAGCAAACAAAGCATAATGCTTTTCAGTCCACGTCAGTTTACAATCAAGCAAAGCATGCGTACCATAAGGCTTCAACGTAGCAGTCGGCTTTAAGTCCTTATACACAAGGTAAGCCCCCTCGCGCTGCTGCACACGCACTGTCCACTCAGCCCCCAAGTGCGACACAATGTTGTGTTGCAATCGAGCCACCAACTTATGGCGCAAATACTCCATAGCATAATTCGACTTAAAGTAAGCCTCGCCCGTTCTGCGGTGCTGATGCAACCAAGCATACGACACACTCAGTTGCTTAAAAGGCTGCTTACTACCCCACCAACGGCTCAACCATAAGCGAGCATCCAGCCCCAAGCCCACATTATCCATTGAGAACGACGTAGCATAATACTTAGCATCATCAGCCGTGCGCATCACCCAGTCAATCATGTGAGTGCCACGCATCCAATGCGCCTTCATGCGCAACGTAATGATGTTACTAACAAAGTCAGCCCCCAAGCGTAGCGACGAGCACTCCTCGGGGCGTAACCCCACGTTGCCCTCCTGCGTAGCACTTTTATACCACAAGTCAGTAAACGATGGCAAGCGCAATGACTTGTTCCACGACGCATACAAGCGCCATTGTGCCGCAGGGCGATAACTAAAGTCTACCCCAGGGTAAAACCTAAAACGCCCATCCACTGCACTGTTGCGCTCAGCCATAGCACCCACCGACAACGTCACCTTCCGCCACACAAAGTTATGTTCAGCAAAGTACGACACATTGGTGCGGTCATCCTTCTTCGTATAGTAGCGCCCCGCTTCATGTGGAATGCCCACATATTGGTCAGTTTGCAACTCGCGTCCTAAGTTGGTGCTAAATATCGTTTCTTCGCGCAGTTCAGCCCCAACAGCCGTACGTCCCAAGGCCCATTCAGTCCAAGCATTCAAACCCAGTGTGTACACATCACCTCGATGAAAATTCTCACCCGTAGTTTTATCCTTTATCAACTGAAAGTGGTCAAGGCTGCGCACCCACGAAGCCTGTGGCACCACATGCACCCTACCCTTTGTTTCAGCCCGTGCTGACAACAAGTAACGCCGTGTAGCCTCCCACTGGTTGTCATAAGCTGCCGAATAAAAAGTATTGGCCCCAAAGTCATTAGCTGTAGCCCCAGCTTGCAAGTCAAACCTAAAGTCGTGAGCGTCATACGTAAGTTGTCCATACCCCTTTCCGCCTTTAAAGGCACCATTTTTCACAGCTCCATCCGATCGCTGGTAACTACCGCTGGCTTGTGCACTCCACCCTTGGCCCCATTGCCAAGCCGTGCGAGCCTCGCCCTTCAGCGTGCCATAAGAGCCAGCCTGCAATGTAGCCTCAATGCGCGAAGCCGCAGCAGCACTACGTGTCACCACATTGATAGCGCCACTAAAAGCCTGACTACCCATCACGCGCGACGCAGCCCCTTCAAGAATTTCGATGCGTTCCACATCCGAAACGTTTACAGGGAAATCGGCCGCATTATGCCCCGTTTGCGGGTTTACAAGAGGAACGCCATTCAGCAGAATTGTAATTTGATCATGCGTTCCGCCATCAATGCTAATGTCCGTTTGAACACCAAACCCTCCGCGTTGTCGGACATCAACGCCAGCTGAGAGTTTAAGAACATCGTTGAGGCTTTGCACCCCAGCCGCAGCCAGGTCATCGTGCGTCAGCGTCAACACTTGTCGGGCCGCCACATTAGCGGCCATAGGAGCACGCGATGCCGACACAGCAGCCTCGCCCAATGCCAAAGTGTCGGCATGTTGGCCCATGCTTGTCATAGCATAGCCCTCGGCTTGGTGCAGCGTAGCGGCCATCAGTCGCGGAGTAGCGCTTGCCAAAGTAGCCACGCCCAGCACACCGATGCGCACTTCACGATGTAATGCACAGAACAGTCCCCAACCCTTACGGCTGAACTGACTGAACGTGATGACACGTGTTTGCTTGTTTGTGTTGTACATATCAGTTGTTTTAAAAAATGGTTTTGAGCTGGCAAAGTTAGAAAAAAATCTCCACTTAAGCCCCATGTTCCACAAAGGCTTTTCAAAGCATGGCAACACCTGGCACACGCTAACAATGCAAGTCTACACCGCATGCATAGCCATCAAGTAGTAGGAAGGAGAAGTTTTCAAGTTTTAGCATTGCGTTTGTGATTGTCCCCCTCATGCTGCTATGAACTTTGAAAACCATCCGTTCAGTTTTTCCATTGTCGTAATTGAGGCCGACGCACCCCAAGTTAGCAAAACGAGCCAGTCAAGCATTAACATTATTTCAGACATCATCAAAAAGTAGTATTTCCATTATCCTTCTATGTTTCTCCTATCATTTCCGTATCGCTCCCGTATCAATCCCGTATTGTTTCCGTATTGTTTCCGTATTCCGATACGGGATCAATACGGGATCGATACGGGATTGATAGGAGGAAGATAGGAGGATGATAGGAGGATGAAGGGAGGAAGAAACCTCAAAAATAGGATTTCGTTCAAGAGTTATATTGTGGTTATTTGTCATTGTTTGAGATTTTTTAATAATTAAGGAGTATTGATTTTAGTGAAAAGCAACCTATCATTGCAGCGTATTTTTTACGTCAGCAAAGATACAACATTGTATGTGTGTTTTGCAAGACCGTTCAAAAGCGTTCACAATCTATTCTAATCTCGTTCAAAAGCGTTCCATTCTCGTTCAGTTTTTATGGGGCAATCACGTGTACTTAACTCAAGGTTTGGATTTAACAAGGGCGAACTGAAAGTTCAAAGCAACATTTAGAACCAAGTTTACAGATGGGCTTTTGCGGCCTTAGCTACGAAGTATATTTTAGCACAAAGCACACCCACATATAATAAATCTACTTAAGTTTACCCGTTGGCGGAATTTCAGGTTAACGGGTTGGACACCTATTTATATAGCATACTTACTTGTTACCCCATTGACTTGCAGGAGGATGCGACCTTGAGAAGGTGAAGCATTTAGGGGACAACCAGCCCTTGCGGAATACGGAACTTGAACAACAACCTATTGCAAAAGTTTTATAACAAAAAAAACAAACGTTTGTTTTTTTATGATTTACAGAGCACTTGTAAAATATATTACGTAACTTTGCAACGTTTTGGCTACTATTGGTGAGCCATAACAACTCATCAACCCAAATAACTACATATTTTAGCAAACAATTACACACAAGTAGATAATGAATAAGAAGACAATACTGATTGGTGCTTTAGCCCTGATGTCAATGGGAGCTACCGCACAAGAAGTTAAGGTGTTCGATAACGGCCGCAAGTGGAGCCAATCATTCGATGCATTGCTTAAAGGCAACACCGTAAAGCGCATTGGCGCACGTGGCACACAAACCCTCACAGCCGATAGTTTGGTGCGTTTGAGCATTACCACTGCTCCCAACATGGCTGACGAGGTGGCTAACTTTGTAACCAATGAAGGTTATCAAGCTGAAACGGCTACTGACCAATATGTTATGGCCTACATTCCCGTTCACTTTATTCCTACACTGGCTAAGTTTGACGGGGTGCTTTACATTAACCAATCGACTAAGGTATATCCCACAATGCATAATGTACGTCCCGAAACGGGTGTAGAAAAAGTGCAAGCTGGCACAGGCCTTGACACACCTTATGATGGCACAGGCGTTATTGTAGGTGTAATTGACCAGGGCTTTGAATACAAGCACATAGCCTTTACAGGGCGTGCTAAGAGATGGGGTAATAGCTCTTCGGGCGGTGGCTTACGCACTTCGGCTCCCACTACCGACAATACCGACGAGGTGGGACATGCTACACACGTGGCTAACATTGCCATGGGTAACAAGGTGGATGGCTCAAACTATTATGGCATTGCCACTGGAGCCGAACTGCTGCCTATGGCTTCAAACTTTGACAATGCAGTTATTCCAGTGCAAGCTGCTGCCATTAAAAAGTATGCCGAGAGTGTAGGCAAACCCTTTGTTATCAACATGAGCTTTGGCACTAACCTTGGTCCACACGATGGCTCTACTGCATTCGACCAGTCAATGAACAAACTCTGTGGCAAAGGAGCTATTATGGTAGCTGCCATGGGTAACAGTGGTGGTAACCGCATTCACGCCAGCTACACGTTTAAAAAGGATGGCGAAAAAGCTTACTTCTATCTTAAGCCCACCACCAACAACAAGGACAACATAGCCTTGACCGAGATTTGGGGCAACGATAATGATGGTAAAGAAACACTTGAACTAAAGCCCGTCATCATTTACAAAAACCAAATATACTACCCTACTAAGGAACAGTTGCTTAGCAACTATATGTATGAAAATGGCATTGATGCTTACAACAATCGCCAATACAGCCTCTTGGGCATTAGCATCACTGACTTGGCCAAGGCTGTAACCAAGTTGTCAAGTGTTAATGGCGCTATGCTGTTTTGGGAGGTTACGGGCAAGGCTGGTAAAACTGTACACACATGGGCCGACTCTGATAGCTACCCTTGCACCTTTGAACGTGCACAAGTGAGCATTACAGGACAAGGTTCCATTACCACGGTACAAGGCAACGATGAGTACATAGTAGGCGAAGGTGGTGCCTCTGTGCCACAAGCCATTGCTGTAGCCTCATACAATGCGGCCACCTCTTTTACCAGTCCTTCGGGGCAAAACATGTCATATCAGTCGAGCATTGGCAACACAGGCGCCTTGAGCAAGTTCTCAAGCAAAGGTCCTTCACTTGACCCTGTTTATGCAGACAAGCCTACCATTGCAGCTCCTGGTGGTTGTGTTGTTTCAGCCTTCTCAAAAAAGTCAAAGCAGTTTAACTCAAACAAGACATCTTTGGTGCAAGAACTGACTGTGGATGGCAACAAGTTCTACTATGGTGCCATGAATGGTACTTCAATGGCTTGCCCTGTTGTTACTGGTACCATAGCCCTTTGGTTGCAAGCTAACCCTGACCTTACACCCGACGATGTGAGAGAAATAATGAAAAAGACGGGACGCCACGATAAATACACAGGCAATAGCACTGAATGGAACAGTTCATGGGGCTATGGCAAAATTGATGCTTACAATGGATTGAAAGAGGCCATTCGTATGCGTACTGCCATTAACCAAACGTACAACACTTCAGCCCCCGTTACCTTGCAAAAGGATGATGATAGCTGGAAGGTGCTCTTTAACAATGATGAGTCATACGCAAACTTGCGCATTGTGTCAGCAAGCGGACAGATGGTAAAGAGTTATCATATCACTGCTCCTCGCCATGGCGATGAACAAGTGGTTGATTTGCAAGGACTGACGCCTGGTGTTTACTTGTTCCAAGTAAACACTACTGCCAGCAACTTGACTCGCAAAATGATTGTAAAGTAACACACACCATTTTCTTTGTGACACAACATGAAGTAGGAGGTGAACATCCCCACAAAGGTGTGGATGTTCATCTCCTACTTTTTCAATAAGTAAGTAGGTATTCAATATTAGTTGATATAATTTTGAATACCTACTTACCATTACTTACCCTCTGCGCACACTACCTTAATGGGGTACAAATTACAGAATACCATTCAAAATAAAAACGTAACTTTGCAGTATGAATTATAATCAAACACATCATGCAAGATCCTAAACACATTCATATAGCCGATTACGACTATCCATTGCCCGATGAGCGCATAGCTAAATATCCGAAAGAGGTGCGCGATGAGTCAAAGCTTTTGATTTATAATAATGGCAACATTAACGAAGATACCTTTTATAACCTTCCTACCTATCTGTCTGCTGGGGAGCTGATGGTGTTTAACAACACTAAGGTTATTCAAGCTCGATTGCACTTTCACAAATCAACGGGTGCACTGATTGAGGTGTTTTGCTTAGAGCCACACACACCTCACGACTACCAAGTGAACTTTGCTACAACCCACCGTGTTACTTGGACGTGCTTAATAGGGAACTTAAAAAAGTGGAAAGAGGGCAAATTAGAGCGCACCATTAAGGTGGGCAACAAACAAGTGGTGCTAACGGCTGAACGCATAGGCATTAGTGGCACAGGTCATGAGGTTGTGTTCGATTGGGGAGACGACTCCATAGCCTTTTCTGAAGTACTTGAAGCTATAGGCGAACTGCCCATTCCACCCTACTTGAATCGCGACACCGAGGCAAGTGACCTTAAAACGTATCAAACGGTATACAGCAAAATTAAGGGGTCGGTAGCTGCCCCTACGGCTGGTTTGCACTTTACAGAGCGTGTGCTGAAAGCACTCGACGACAAAGGTATTGAACGCAATGAAATTACTCTACATGTGGGAGCTGGTACTTTTAAACCCGTTAAGAGTGAAGAGATTGGTGGACACCCCATGCATGCTGAATGGATAGCTGTTAAGCGCGAAAGCATTGAGCGCTTATTGGCTCACAATGGCCGTTGCATTGCTGTGGGTACAACTTCAGTGCGTACACTCGAGAGTCTGTACTACATAGGGGTGCTCATTAGCCGTAATACTAACATTCATGCCGACGACTTGCACGTGCCTCAATGGATGCCTTATGATTATGCTGCTTCGCCCGAAGTGAAGCTGACTACTGTTGAAGCGTTGCAAACTATTTTAAGTTGGATGGATAGCAACTCGCTCCCCGTGTTGCATGCCTCAACCCAGATTATCATTGCGCCAGGCTACACTTATCATGTAGTGAAGGCTATGGTAACGAACTTCCATCAGCCCAAGTCTACCTTACTGCTCTTGGTTTCGGCCCTTATTGGCGACAATTGGCATCGCGTGTATGACTATGCTTTAGCTCACGACTTCAGATTTCTTAGCTATGGTGATAGTTCATTACTAATTCCTTAATAAAGAAGGATGACCATGATGCAAGACAATAATAACGAGTTACTGCCAATTGTTGATGAACAAGGTAATGTTGTGACATCAGCCCAACGAGGCCTATGTCACGATGGCAAGAGCATGTTGCTCCACCCTGTAGTTCACCTACATGTGTTCAATCAGCAAGGCGAAATTTATTTGCAACATCGCCCCGCATGGAAAACCATCCAACCTAATAAGTGGGACACGGCTGTAGGCGGACATGTTGACTTTGGCGAAAGCATAGAACAAGCCTTGCAACGTGAGGTGTGTGAAGAGATTGGACTCACACATTTCACTCCCGATTTCTTACTGAAGTACGTACATCAGTCTGATGTTGAACGCGAATTGGTTTATGTTTACCGCACCATTACCATGATTCAGCCTACTCCCAGCGACGAGCTTGATGGTGGACGATTCTTCACGATGAATGAGTTGGACGAACGTATGCAAACGGGCTTTTTCACGCCCAATTTTGAGTCTGAATGGCAAAAGGTACGAAAACTTTTACACCTATAACCCGTTGGCGGAATTGTTTGTTAACGAGTTAACAAGTTGACAGGTTAACAAGTAAGTATGCTAAGTAGGTGTTTAAAATTAGTTGATATGCCTTGGTGCATTCTTTCACCCATAAACATAGGTTTCATTGATCACGTAGCCCGCTACGTTCCCTCTTTAACCTATGTTTATGAACAAAATACTGCCCCCATTCATATCAAATAATTCTGAACACCTACTTAAGTTTAAAACTATAATCAGAACTGATAAGGAT
>URDV01000101.1 GCA_900546605.1 uncultured Prevotella sp. | reverse complement strand
TATTTCATGTCTGCTTTTATGCCAATAATAGCTTCTGCAGCCATGTGCAGCTAACTAAAGGGGCTTACTTTTTGAAATAAAGAGCATGAAACTCTATTTATAAAGGGTTTAAGACGGAAGAAGTTGCGTTTCGGTGTTTTACCGGAGCAATAATAAATAAACTACTAATTTATAGAATGCCCCTTAATACTACTTTGGCGCCACATAAAGACGTCGTCTAACCCAACTTCAACATATTCTCCTTAAAACTTCCCTGTCATTTCTAAAGCATTAAAAAGGCTGCTCGAATCACTTCGAACAGCCTTAACAAATGAAAAAAATTACGGTTTACATCTCTCTTAGTAGAGAAACGTTACTGTAATTGCTTGTGGGGCTACCTACTTCCCCACAAGTTTCTTAACACCTTAAGGAAAAGGTGTGATCAGTCTTCGTCGGTAGCAGTCCAGTTATCGCTGCTCCAACCCTTACCTTCAGACATAATAACGTCAGTCTCTTTACCAGCGTTTACTTCGAAAGTAGTTGATCCAGCCAACATCGTGTCCTCCGTGAAGAGACAAACTGCCTGAGCCTGGGGCTTGATATATGATTTCTTCATTTTGATAGGATATTTTCTTGTTGATTAAAATGATAGAATTGATGTGCGGTTTGTTTACTTCACGAACTTCTTACCGTTCTGGATGTAAACACCACCCTTAACAGCCTTCACTACGCGACGACCACTGAGGTCGAAGATAGGAGCGTTTTCGCTTGCAACAACAGCATTGTTAATGCCAGTAGTGTTACCACCAAAGTTCAAGGCAATAGCACCTGCACCTGTTGTGAGTGAGCTTGCTGCAATAAATGCCTTGTTAGCTGCGATAGTATTTTTAGTTGCAGAAGGCTTGTAGAAGCCTACGTTACCTGCGTTAGTACCGAATACGAGGTAGTCAGCACGGTGGTCAGTTACAATAGCAGATTCACCACTACCAGTAGTAGTTTCGAGAGCAACCTTAACGTTAGAACCAGTCAAAGCGTTAGTAACGGGGAGAGCGTTAGCTGCACCAATAGTAAGTGTAGCCTTTTCAGCATCACCAACGAGTACGAAACCTTGGTTAGCAGGAACACTGCTTACAGAAGTCATGTCGAGAACGTCCTTAGTATCGTTGAGTTCACCTACGTAAGCCTGAGCACCGTTAACTGCCTTAACATCGAAGGGAAGGTATGCAGAAGCATAACGCTTGCCTTCAACTTCAGTCATTGCGATTTCTACATCGGTTGCGGGAACTACGTACCACCATGATGCTCCACCATCACCATATTCCCAACCTACGACTTTACCATCGTTGCAGTGTATATAGCTATAACGTGGGGTAGAAGAGGTGTTATCGCGGAACTTAAATTTGGTACCAACGTGATCTACAATAAAGCTACCCTTTGCGTTAGAGTTATCCTCCTGTAGCACAACATTAGCACTCTGATTTGTTTTACCAAAGGTTTTACCTTCAATCATCATGCGATAGCGACCAGGTTCGTTGGGAATGCTCTTAAATGTAACAACAGAACCAACAGATTTAGCTTCGTTTGCGTCTGCGCTATAGTCCATAATGGTGTTGTTCGTAGGATCAACACGCATAATTCTTTTGTTAGCGTGGTTGTAAAGACGATAGTATTTACCCTCCTCAATAGTTGATTCAGCCTTGCCTGCTTCAACTTTTTTGTTGTATGTGAGCAAATTGTTTATATCTGCTTCTGTTGCGTTTTCTGCAATTGCAGCAGCATAAGCAGCCTTGTATGCAGCAAAGTTTTCAGCATTGCTCAAATAAGAGTCGGCACCAATGGCATTTTCGGGTGCATTGCTGTCATCGTAAGTTTGAGTCTCATCATTGGCAGCATAAGCAAGGATGTAGTCGTTAGGTTCCTGAACGTGCATAGTAGAACCTTCGTCAGTTTGATTCCAAGTAGCAATCTTATTACCTTGTTCATTCAAGTAGTTAGAACCATCCTTGGTAAAGCAGAAACCTTTAGCTTTGTTAGAAGCGGTAGAAACTTTGATTTGGAATACATCACCATTATCGCTTGTAGTAGCATTGGTGGTATAAGCAATAGCCTTACCTGTTGCTTTGTTGTAGATTTTGTAACCATCAGTTTCATTACCTACAAAAGTCCAAAGGTAATTATCTGTCAAATTTGTAACGAACCCCTTATCAATAGTAGGAGTGTTTACTAAGCCACCTTCATTGGCAACATACCAAAGTTTATTTGCCTGATTGTTATGTATGTCAATAGCATACCAACGAGCAGTTTCAGGGTTGTAGGTTGCAGCAGATTCAAATAAGGGAGTGCATTCTACGGTGTAAATACCATTACCTGTCTTGGTAATAGTACCATTAAGGTAAGTACCGAATGTAGGAACGTTCTCTTCAGGAGTTGGAGTTAATACTTTCTTCTGTCCTACAACTTCTCCTTTGTAAGTGTAGTTATAGGTAACATTGAAGTTGTCTTTTGAAAGGTTAAATTCAGCGCATGAAGCCCACTTACCTTGGTTGTTTCCCTTAGCGTCAGTAATAACAAACAAAACATATTGTCCTGTAACGTCTTTATCAGCACTCCAAACCATTGTAGGTTGACCGCTTTTACCAGTATAGTCGAATGTACCTTCCATTTTGAGATCAGCTTCATTCAGGCCATCGACAATAGTAGCTGCACTGGCGCCTTCTGCTGTAGAGGGGAAGGCTGTGTTGCTAACATAAACTTTGAAAGAATAGACTGTACCATTATCCAGGTTTACGCGAGGAACATACATAATAGAACGGAAGGTCTGTTCAGAGCCTAAGTCGACTTGAAAAAACTGAGGAAGCTTTTTAGAAGCGTCACCAGCAGCACCCGTACCACCCCAGTTTGAGTGCCAATACGTGTTGTTCTTGCCATCAATGATAGCGTTCTTACCACCATCAGAGGCGGTTTCACCCGAAACGGAAATACTCCACCCAGAACGGTCAAGCACCTGAGCAGAAGCAGTCATTGATCCCATAGCAAGGAGCAAAGACATCATGAGAGTAATTTTCTTCATGTTTGGTTTTGTTATTTTAAAGTTAAAGAATTTCTTCTTTATAGGTAGGTAGAAAAATGGGAAGTGTATCAAGTTGTTAACAAAAAAGTGTTTTCTCTTGCTTACATCTCTTATTCTGGGGGCAAATGTACGACCTTATTCATAAAAAAACAAACGGGGGGGGTAAATTATGTTAAAGGAGATAATTTTTGTTTTTTGATAAAAAAAAGAAGAGCCGTAAACCTTTTTTATAGAAAAAACAGGTTTAGTGAACATAAAAAATAACCTGCGCACTTTTGTTAGTTGTGGAGGCTTTGCACATAGAGATTTGCGCTTCGTGTGGTTTTCAACACTAATATCCGCCAATGAGCCATGAATGATCGTCAATGATTACCTTGTGTACTATTGGCACAACGGTGTAACGTGAAACAAAAGATTAACGCACAAGGATACGCTGAAACGTGGTATAACACCATTCCACGTTACCTGCTCTTCACACTGAGCTATCGCTTTCACAAAGCGCCCCAACGTAAATATTAACAAGTTCCCTTGCATCAAGAGAAAGAATGCGTCAAGGCATATCAACTAATTTTGAATACCTACTTATATAAACTGGTCTAAACTTTTCACTTCGCCTGAAAAGTTTAGACCAGTTTCATCATTCAATAGCTATAGGGTGGTTCTAATTTTTTTAAAAACACTCTCTACATAGCCATCAATAAACTCCATGCGACAAACGCCAATGAACACAAAAACAACAAAATGGCTAAAATGCGCATGAAACGTTTTTGCCGATTGTAGCTACGCACATCTCTTTCATACGACCCCACTGTATAACGATGATGCGATGTATGCTTTACACCTTTACTTTCGCCATAACCAAGATTTGACTCCTTACAATGCGGACAAGCAGGCAAATTGATTGGATATACATAATTGCAAATAGGACATTTCTTTTTCTGCATAAGTACCTCCCGTTATTTAAAAATTCGCAACCAAACATATCAATTAATGTTAACTTTCATGCAACATTACATAGTGTTTTTTGATATTTTAATTGCAAAGTTATAAATTTAGAAAGGAAAAAACAATATAGATGGATAAAATTTACGATTGAATCATATTGATTAATAAGCTATCCAGCTTTCTGTCCGCAGTGCTAATTCATAAATCTTAATAAATCATTATTGTAGTTTAAATCATTGCATAATAAATTACAATTCATTAAAGATGCTATGCTCTTGCCTCATCCATTTCACGCATCAAGGCATCAGACTTCGCTGACACCACTTTGCGACAAAACATTTTGTCGCTCTCGCACAACATCAGCCAATCATCCATTGTTAATGCCTTTACGCTACCTTGATAAAACAAATAATGCAAGGGGGTAAGTTGCACTAAACCAGGGAAAGAACCCTTATAAAGCATGGCACGCTGGGCATAGGGCGAATTGTAAACGATGGTTTGAATGCACAACTCGCTGGGTACAAACGTGGTGCGGAAATAACGTACCATAGCAGGGTTATGCTCTAAGGTACGCTTAACATAACGAGCACAATCAAGGGTTATGGCCCAATAGTCTGAGCCAAAAAACACATCGCGTCGCACTCCATTAATGAGAACTTGTGGCTGACGGTGAACCCCCAACAGGGCCAGCAATGTGCGCGAAGCTACCACTAATTTATTTTTTAGCCAAGTGCAGCGCAAGGGCAAATCGCGCAAAGGATGGTAGCGTGTTATTTTATGCAATTGGTCTTTATTGTCAGTATGCGTTAGGTTATAACCTCCTATAAACTCACGCTCATCGTTTTGCATAAAAAAGGAGTGTATGCGATGATTGCTCCACAACGGATAGTCTTGTCCACTTAAGCAAACCAAATGTGTGTAGCCCTGTCCGCTATTGACCGCAGCCTTAATCAGCTCATATTGATAAGCCACTTGTTCCCAACCGCCCCAACTCACATGATGGCGTGGAACAAAGTGTACCTTTGCTGGCAAAAGACGTCGGAAAGGAGCATCGTCAACATTGGCATCGATGTGAACATAAAAGTCGGCCTCATGATCGAGTGCTGCTATTAAGCGTGCCAAGTGGTCGGGGTCGCAATAAGCTGATATGAGATATGCTAACATAACTAATGATTCCGTTTTTTATAATGCGTGCAAAAGTACTAATTTAGTAATGGTAAAAAAATAAGTTGAGCAATTTTTTTAAGTTAGTAATGATATGAGTTGAGCATGTCTTTTTGCCGCTTTTGAAACCTTCACTCAGTCACACAGCCCGCTATGACCCCCTTCGGTTCCCCCGTTATCGGGGGACAGAAACCCTCGTTCAGACCTCAAAATCGGCTAAAAATACATGTAAAAATTGCTCAACTTATTCTTTTACCATTACTTATTATCAAAATGTCAACCTCTTTCATTTTGTTGTAAATACAAAAAATAGGCCGACTCTCCCACTCTTTTCATTATGCTGAGTGGTATGTAGTCGGCCTTTTCTCTACAATTCCTGTGCTTAGGTGCTTAACTCATCAACTGTCAATTTATTTTTCCTTTCGCAACTCATTAAAGTTCTGCCCAAGTAACGGAAGGTGATTACTATTGTAGCACCCTATATCTTTCATTGGCAAATTTATAACATTGCTATTTATTGCGAGAGGGGCAAAATGGGGCAAATTACAGATATCAGTAATTTTAGTTTTGAAATTAAGTAATGGTAAAAGAATAAGTAGTTGTGCATCATTATTTTTGAGCCACAACTTAATGTGTGCATTGGAACAGGCCATGAGCCTGTACCAATGCACACACTAAGTCGGTAATGTTTTCACGCACACCTATTTACTTTGAAAACAAATGCTCTAACACATCTGCCCCATCATGTTCAGTTACATAGCCCGCTGCATTTAAACCTTGGCCAATCGTTTGGGCAGTGTATTGCTCTGCACAAATTCAAAATGAATGCCGCTATCGCGTCCTGCTACATATGAACCTAACAAGCTACCATTATGCGTAACCTTATCAGCATAAAATGGTTCGCCTTGTGCTAACATAGGGCAAGTAAGCACACTACCCTGTGGCAATTTGGCATTTTCCACATACAACACGCTATATTGCATATCGCCCAAATAGCGCAAATAGCACTCACGGTTAGGCTGCCATGTAAGCCGTAGCAAGGTACCTACTTTAAGGCTATTTGACAGAACTGACAAAGGTGAAAGCGTGAATGCGCTTTCATATCCTCTATTGTGCAACTCATTGCAATAAGCCGTAAAGCTATCATAGCCACAATAACGTGCCAACACACTGAGAGTATAAGCACTCGGATGACTAAAACTGATGCGATAGCCCCATAGACGCATGAGCGTTGAATAACTCATAGGCTCATTCAACGCTTGCGAAATGAGTTCGGCTAACTTGATGTAATCGCGTTTTGACTCTAAATGTAGCCCAGCGTGTTCCTCAACATCCTTACACAATTGTTTTATATCAGCGGAATTCATTTTGTCTTTGAACTTCGAGTTTTGAATGGAGATGTTCACCCTGCGGGTTGGGGCATCTACTTATTTCTCCTTTAATATAGAATAGCCTGCTGCTTCAATAGCCACATGCAGTTGGTCAATATGTTTTTGGTCACGTGTTTCGAGCACCATGCGCAAATTACATGAGTTAACATCGGGACTCTCGCCATTACGCTCATGATGAATAGAGATAATGTTTGCTCCCAACTTACATATTACTTGGCAAAGGCCCAACAATGAACCAGGACGATCAGCCATTTCAACCAACATTTCAATGGTGCGTCCTCCCTTCATCAAACCACGATTGATGACACGACTCAGTATGGTAACATCAATGTTACCACCACTCACAATGCAGCACACATTTTTGCCCGCAATGTCCACCTTGTTAAACATGGCAGCAGCCACACTCACAGCTCCTGCTCCCTCAGCTATTAGTTTGTGTTGTTCAATGAGAGCTAAGATGGCCGCACATATTTCGTCCTCAGTAACACTTACAATGTCGTCAACATATTGTTGTACCAATTCAAAAGTGTGAACGCCAG
The DNA here is from genome assembly GCA_900546605.1 of uncultured Prevotella sp. GTDB lineage: Bacteria > Bacteroidota > Bacteroidia > Bacteroidales > Bacteroidaceae > Alloprevotella. The sequence continues at coordinate 829 of URDV01000101.1, read as the reverse complement.
GTTCCTTAACAGCAATGCCATCGGCTATGGTTAGTACGTTAGTGAGAGTTTCAATTTGGTTGTGGTCAACACTATTAAGCATGCTGGGTGCGCCCTCAGCTTGCACACCTACTACACGCACTGAGGGTTTCAGAGCCTTCACCGCATAGGCCACACCACTGGCTAAGCCACCACCCCCAATGGGCACAAATATAACATCTATGTCAGGGTGCTCATTTAATATTTCCATGCCCACAGTGCCCTGCCCGGCAATGACTTGTTCATCGTCGAAGGGGTGAATAAAGGTCATATTCTTCTCCTCATTCAGTTGCATGGCTTTGGCATAAGCATCGTCATACACTCCAGGCACAAGGCACACCTCGGCTCCCATTTCACGGGTAGCCTCAACCTTTGATATAGGAGCGCCCGATGGCATGCATATTAATGCGGGTATGCCATAACGACGAGCGGCTAACGCCACCCCTTGCGCGTGGTTGCCTGCAGAACAAGCTATCACGCCATGAGCCTTCTCTTCATCGGAGAGTTGTGATATTTTAAAGCCTGCACCGCGTACCTTAAATGAACCTGTCACTTGCAGGTTTTCGGGCTTTAAGTACACATTAGCTGCGGCATTGATTTTTTGTGTCGGAATGAGTTGTGTGCGTCGTACCACGTCCTTTAACACGGTGGATGCCTTATATATTAAATCGAGTGTAAGCATATATTATCATGTGTTTTTGTTCGTACTGGGTATTGACATTGCAATGAGTTGAAAAGTAACATTATGTAAGCATATACGCGTTGGCGGAATTAGTAAACAAGTTGACAAGTTAACGGGTTAACAGGTAAG
>URDV01000100.1 GCA_900546605.1 uncultured Prevotella sp. | reverse complement strand
CATAAAAATGTGACCCTTATAAAACGCAACAAAGCCGCTGAAAATCAGCGACTTTGTTGTGATTTATAAGATTATTCGGGTTGTCTTGTTATCCTCCGAAATTGTCGTACATGATGTTTTCAGGTTCAACACCCAAACTATCAAGCATATTTACAACCGCTTTCGACATAGGACCAGGACCACACATGTAGTATTCTATGTCCTCAGGGGCATCATGATCTTTCAAATAAGTGTTGTACATCACTTGATGAACAAAACCTGCGGTGTATTTTACGCCAGCTGCATCAGCTGCGGGGTCAGGACGATCAAGTGCCAAGTGGAAGTGGAAGTTAGGGAAGTCCTTCTCTAATTGTTGGAAATCATCTAAATAGAACACTTCGTTGAGGGCACGTGCTCCGTAGAAGTAGTGCATTTCGCGATCTGTGGTATGGAGTGTGCGTGTCATGTGCATAATTTGAGCACGCAAGGGTGCCATACCTGCGCCACCACCTACCCAAATCATTTCCTTCTTTGAATCAAAGTGGGGATGGAAATCACCATAAGGGCCACTCATTATAACTTTATCGCCAGGTTTTAACGTGAAAATGTATGATGACGCAATACCTGGGTTAACATCCATAAATCCGCTACGATCAGCTTTGAATGGAGGAGTGGCAATACGTACAGTCAACATGAACACGTCACCTTCGGCAGGGTAGTTAGCCATAGAATAAGCTCTAACCGTAGGTTCTGTGTTGACACACTTAAGATTGAACAATCCAAATTTTTTCCATGCTGGTAAGTATTCATCGCCAATGAGTTCTTTGTCGATGTCCTTGTCGTAGTCCATGCTAAATGTTGGAATTTTGATTTGTGCATATGAACCAGGCAAGAAGTCCATATGAGCACCTGCGGGCAATTGCACCTTAAATTCCTTAATGAATGTGGCAACGTTTTTGTTTGAAATAACCGTACATTCATATTCCTTTACGCCCAATACGCTATCAGAAACTTGAATAGAAAGGTCACCTTTAACCTTGCATTGGCATCCTAAGCGGTAATGCTCTTTAATTTGCTTGCGAGTGAAATGTCCCTTTTCTGAATCAAGAATCTCACCGCCACCTTCAGTTACTTGACATTTGCATTGGCCGCACGAACCTTTTCCACCACAAGCTGAAGGTAGGTAAATGCCACTTTCTGAGAGTGTTGTAAGTAAGCTTCCGCCTTGTTCAACCTCAATTTTGTTTTTCCCATTAATTGTAATAGCCACCTTTCCGCTCGGAGAAAGGTATTTTTTAGCTACCAATAGTATGATAACCAAAAGGAGTATAATCACCAAGAATACTCCGATACTTGATAATATTAAATTCAAATCCATTGTTTCTTGTTGTGATTAAATGTTTAAGCCTGAGAAGCACATGAAAGCCATGGCCATCAGTCCTACTGTTATGAAGGTTATGCCAAGTCCTTGCAATGGTTTAGGCACATCGGTATAAGCCATTTTTTCGCGAATGGCGGCCAAAGCCACAATAGCTAACAACCATCCAATACCTGATCCGAGTGCGTAAACAAAAGCATCAGCAACATTGCCTATGAACTGTGTGCTACCAGGTTCCATGCCTATGCGTTGTTGCATAAACAAACTTGCACCCATGATGGCACAGTTAACGGCAATCAGCGGAAGGAATATGCCCAATGCTGCATATAGTGAAGGTGAGAAGCGCTCTACCAACATTTCAACTAATTGCACGATGCCCGCAATTACGGCAATAAATAGGATGAATGAGAGAAATGATAGGTCAACACCTTGCATAATGCAGTCGGGACCTAAAACCTTTGTTTGAAGCAGATAGTCAACAGGGACTGTGATAATGAGTACAAAGGTAACGGCTACACCCAATCCAAGTGCTGTCTTTACATTCTTAGATACGGCCAAGTATGAACACATTCCTAAGAAGAAGGCAAATATCATGTTGTCCACAAATATTGAACGGACAAACAGACTTAACAAATGTTCCATTGTTTTCTTTTTTTGTCAGAGAGTGAGAGATATGTTACTTCTTTTTTGTTTCACGCTCATTAATGGCTCTATGTGCCCAAATGAGGCAACCTAACAGAATTAATGCCATGGCAGGCATCGTCATCATGCCATTATTAACATAGAAACCGCCATTTGAGGCATATATACATTCAGGAATGATGCGAAGACCCAATAATGTTCCATTGCCCAAGAGTTCACGCACGAAGCCTACGGCAACTAACACCCAAGCATAGCCTAAACCATTGCCTATGCCATCGAGAAATGACTCCCAAGGACCATTCATCATGGCAAAAGCTTCAAGGCGTCCCATTAATATACAGTTGGTAATAATCAATCCTACGTAAACAGACAATTGTACGCTTACATCATAAGCATATGCCTTGAGCACTTGTGATACCAATGTAACCAGGGTTGCAACTACAACTAATTGCACGATGATACGTATACGGCTGGGGATTGTTTTGCGAAGTAATGAAATGATTACGTTTGAAAAGGCTGTAATCACGGTAACTGAAAGACCCATTACGATTGCGGGCTCTAACTGTGAGGTAACAGCCAAAGCTGAACAAATACCTAACACCTGAACGGCAACAGGGTTGTTCAGGTTGAGTGGTCCTGTAAGGGCTTCTCTATTTTCTTTTGAAAACAAACTCATGTTGAAAAAGAGTTGAATGATTATTGATGAATTGCTGCTTGAAGAGTCATTTTAATGAAAACATCCAATTTTGACTCGTAGGGGGCAAAGCAGCCACTCATGATTTTACTTTTTGTTTAAAGACTTGAAGAAACTCAAATACTGTTGCAGGCCATCATGTACCATGTTAGCTACACCATTTGATGTAAGTGTAGCACCCGTAATGCCGTCAACTTGTGTATTTTCCTTTCCGGGTTCTACCTTACCATTTTTTACAACGGTAAGGGCTATCTCGTTTTCATTTTCGTCAAACAAGTGCTTGCCTTTGAATTGATCTTGAAACTTCTCTTCGGCAATTAACGCACCCAAACCTGCAGTTTCACTCTCATGTGAGAAGTAGGCTCCATAAACAGTTTGTAAGTCCTCGTTAATAGCAATGTAGCCCCATAAGCCACCCCAGAGTCCACGACCAGTCATTGGAATGACATATTTGGTTGAATTGTTTACCTGGCAAACATATACGGGCAAGCATTTCTTTGAGATAGACTTATTGTCAACCTTAAAGCCAGCTTGATCCTTTGCTTTACCATCGTTCACTACATATCCGTCAGCCTTTACAATCATGTCTGCGGTAACCATTTGGGAATAGCATGATTCAATGTCTTCTGCTCCCTCTAAACCGCGACAATTAAGAGCTGCCAATATCTGTTTCTTCTTGTCAAGTGCTACATTATTGTCTTGAACGGGTTTAAGTGCTGACGAAACAAAAGCAAGCAAGAATGCTACAATAACTACCATTACTGCAGCATAAATAATTGTGTATGAATTTTTATTCGTATTCATTATTTTAATTTTTTAATGGTTTTGAAGTAAGCTTTGGCACAATAGTGCGTAGATTGCTTCTTCAAAATCCGTTTTACTTACTTGCACGTTTCAAACGCTTGTTGATGTTGCTTTGTACAAAGCAATAGTCAATTAATGGTGCAAACATATTCATGAACAAAATAGCAAGCATCATGCCTTCTGGGTAGCCAGGGTTGAGCACACGAATTAAAATGGCTAATGCGCCAATCAAGAAACCATAAATATATTTACCCTTTTCGGTACGTGCGCTTGTAACGGGGTCTGTGGCCATAAATACAGCACCAAAGCAGAAACCACCCGTAACTAAGTGCTCAAACCAAGGCATTTGTGCAGATGCGCTGTTTAGTCCTGCCATGTTGAATAAAACTGCAACAATAGCACCACCTACAAACACGCTAATCATGGTGCGCCATGAGGCAATTTGTGTGTAGAGCAAAATAATAGCTCCGATGGCAATGGCGATGACCGAAGTTTCGCCAATAGAACCTGGAATAAAGCCCAAAATCATATCGCTCAAGCTGGCATTAGGTGTAACGCCAGCAGCTACTTGTCCGAGTGGGGTAGCCATAGTGGTAGTGTCGGGCAAGGCATAGCCAAGTCCACAAATTTGCTCGTTTGCCACCCAAACCTTATCGCCACTCATGCTGGTGGGGTATGAAAAGAACAAGAAGGCACGTGCCACTAATGCGGGATTGAATATGTTCATACCCGTACCACCAAATATTTCCTTGCAAAAGATTACTGAAAAGGCAACTGCCAATGCAATCATCCATAAGGGACAGCCTACAGGAACTATAAGTGGAATCAAAATACCTGTAACGAGATAACCCTCTTGTATCTCTTCATGTTTCCATTGAGCCACGGCAAATTCGATGCCTAAGCCTACAACGTACGAAACAATTATTTTAGGTAGTACGAGTAAGAAACCATACATGAACATTGACCAAAAACCAGCCTCGGCCAATTTGCCTGCAGCCGCAGCATTTTGGTAACCAATGTTGTACATGCCAAAGAGTAGGGCGGGGAGCAACGCTATTACCACAAACGACATGATGCGCTTAGAGTCAATAGCATCGTGAATGCTGACGCCCACACGTGAGGTTGTGTTAGGCACAAGCATAAATGTTTCCATGCCCTCGAATACAGAGCGGAAGGCATGCAATTTTCCTCCCTCTTCAAAACTGGGACGTAATTTGTCGAATATATCCTTTATCATGTTTATGCGTTTTCTTTTCTTAATACATCAAGCCCTTCACGTACGATGCGCTGAAGTTCAAGTTTTGAAGAGTCAATGAATTCTGCTACGGCAAAGTCCTCAGGTGCAACTTCGTAAATGCCCAAAGCCTCTTGACGATCAATGTCGCCAGTAATAATAGCTTTGATAAGGTAGCTGGGATAAATGTCCATGGGGAATACGCGTTCATACTCCGCGCTCATAATCATGTGACGTTCTCCGCCCTTGATGCGACAATCAAGATTGTATGCATGTTTTTTGCCGAGCAACCATGAAAAATAGCTATGACTTGTAGAGAAGTCGTTGAGTCGTGGTGCAATCCAACCAAATGCCTCATTAACGTTATCTCCCTCAGGAATAGCACAAAGTTCTGTGCTGAAGGCACCCAAGAAATCGTTTATGTTTGATTTGTAGCCTACAAAGGGATTACCATTTATAATGCGTACATGTTCAGTAGCTGAAAGCTGATTTTTGAGCAAATCAGCCAGGGGAGCACCCATGATGGTTTCAACGTATTGCGGAGCTTTGATGCAAGCACCTGCAACTGCGATGCGACGTGTAAGCAACAACTTACCTGTGCGAAGCAAACGACCTAAAACCACCAACATTTCAGCACCCATTGTCCATACCACTTCTCCCTTGTTAACAGGCGAAACATGGTTAATGTGTACACCAACGTTGCCCGAAGGGTTGGGGCCGTCAAACACGCTTACCTCGGCTTCTTCAATAGGCAGCAACTCTGAGTTAATTTGTTCGGGGCAAATGCCAATGTGAACCTTTGCAATTCGAGCTAAAGCGCGAACACCTAACTTAAAGTCTTGTTCCATGCCCTTAGCCACAAAACTAAAGTTGGCAGCCAATGGCATTTTGCTAAATGTAGAAATAAAAATAGCCTTTGGTGTGTCGTTAGGGTTAGCTATAACATCGTAGGGGCGTTGACGCATAAAAGCAAAGATTCCACTCTCAAGCAAAATGTTCTTTACGTCATCGGCTGAAGCTTGAGCTAAGTTTTTAACGTCAAAATTCTTAAATTCTTGCGTTTCATTGGCTTTAACTCTGAATCGTAAGAGCTTTCGTCTTTCACCGCGCTCAACACCAACTATTGTACCACTAACAGGCGAAACAAAGTGAATACGTTCTGTTGCCTTGTCAACGAATAAGGTTTGACCTGCTAACACGCTATCACCTTCCTTAACCATAGCACGTGGAACTATGCCTGGAAAGTCGGTAGGCATAACAGCGTATTCGGCACTCTGTGTGGCGCTTGTGAGCTGTTCTGTAGCCTCACCTTTCAGCGTAAGGTCTAAACCTTTTTTGATTTTGTATAAGGTTCTCATGTATTAAAAAATATATTATTTCGTGCAAAAATACATATAAAAAACGGATAATCAGCCATTTTTGAGTGCAGTTTTAGCCTGTAAGTTGAAAAAAAGAGTATTTGTTTTGCCTTTTCAAACGCGTTGCTATAACTTTGCATGCCAAACAACTCTTTATTTTTTGATTTAAAGTATGGAACAACAAAACACTCAATCATCGCAGCAGCCCCATGAGGCACCTGTTGCTAATGGCAACTCCATGCCTCCCATACCTCCTATGGCTGAGCATACTAATCCGCAAAATCCTGATTCAGGCAAGCGGAGTAAGAGGACTCTTTACATCGTTATAGCTATAATTGTAGCTTTGCTCGTAGGCGGAGGCGCGTGGTTTGTCAGTTCGCGTAATGCCGCTTCGCAAGAGGAGATGGCTTATGAAGTATTAGAGAATAATGATAACCCCGATGATTATCGTGACTTCCTTGAAAAATATCCTAATAGCGAACATGCCGAAGAAGTGCGCCAACGCCTAAATAAGTTGGAGGAGATGCTGAGCAAATGGAATACGATCGCACTCTCTGACAATGTGAATGATTTTATCAACTTTAAAAATGCCTATTCAGATGTACAATATGGTAGGTTGTGCGATATCAAGATAGACTCTCTTGACTTTGTTTCAGCTCAAAAACAGGGCACCCCTGAGGCTTACCAGCACTACCTTGATGCTCACCCTGATGGCCGTTATGCTTCAGAGGCTTCAATAGCACAGGGCACTTTAAAGGATCAAGAGGTTACTGACCAAGATCGCCAACAGATTGCGTCAATAATAACTGATTTTTATAATGGTTTTTCAGCCTTAGACGATAATCGCATTTGTGCCAATATAGCGTCAACCATGGACAAGTTTCTCAACCATAGCAATGCTACTAAATCGGTCGTGCTGAGCACCATTCATGGTATGTTTAATGAGCATATTCAGGGCTGCCAATTTGTGGTGAATCGTGACTTTCAAATTAAGCGAAATGGTGATGGCTACATAGCAACCTTTAGTGTTGATCAGCACATTGAGCGCGATAATGATGGTAAAACCTTTGGCCAGTATAAGTGCCGTGCCGTAGTGAATGCACAAATGCTCATCACATCTCTTACGATGGATGAAATTTCACAACAATAAAATGGGGTGAAATGGGGACTGCACACATCATTCTTTTATACGTGGTGTTTGCCCCAGAATCACTTTTTAGTTAAAACAATTCATCAAAAAAATAAATATAACATGTTGACAATTAACTCTTACGAAGAATTTGAAAAATACTTAGGACAGGAACTAGGCAAGTCTGATTGGCTGGAGATTGACCAAAACCGTATTAATGCTTTTGCCGATGCCACTCTTGATCATCAATGGATTCATGTTGACCCTGAGAAAGCCAAAAATGGCCCCTTTGGACAAACCATTGCACATGGCTACCTTACGCTCTCGCTTTTACCTTATATGTGGGAACAGATTATTCAGGTGAATAACCTCAAAATGATGGTTAATTATGGCATGGATAAAATGAAGTATGGTCAAGCCGTGCTTAGTGGGCAGAGTGTGCGTTTAGTGGCAACCTTACATAGTATTGCAAACTTGCGTGGCATATGTAAGGTTGAGATAAAATTCACTATCGAAATTAAAGATCAAAAGAAGCCTGCTCTTTCAGGTATTGCTACTTTCTTGTATCATTTTAATTAACAAAAAGATACATAGACCCAACACGGAAAACGTGCAAGAATACATTTGTCAGCTAAGTTCTAAGTGTTATTCTTGCATGTTTTTTTCATAAGGTAACCCGTTGGCGGAATTTCAGGTTAACGGGTTAACAAGTTGACAGGTTAACAAGT
>URDV01000099.1 GCA_900546605.1 uncultured Prevotella sp. | reverse complement strand
GTTTGCCAAGCTTTTTAAGTTTCTTGTCATTCTGGCTTTAACATAATAAGTGGTGTAAAACATACTTACTTGTTAACCTGTCAACTTGTTAACCCGTTAACCTGAAATTCCGCCAACGGTTTTTTTAATAATGAAGAACTTGCTGCATGAGTTATTTTGATTGTTCGGAGTGAAAAGAGTGTGTAACCTTCGTTACAAAAACGACTATAAGGCTACAAGGAGGCTCTACTGGAGCTACCTCGTAACCTCATAGTGTTAGATAGGTATCACACATAATAGCTTGACGAACATCGAAACTTGACGTAGCTTTTTGCTAAAAATAGGAGTAAGACTAAAAGTGCAAGTTCAATGCTTTCAAACCAAGTGTGGTTGATAGGTGTGTGGGGGTTATTTTACAGAAACCTTAATGGTCTTGCCATTGCTGGTGCGAACCACATAAACACCCTTATTAACTTTAACACCTTGCTGCCCCTTGGCAACCACGCGGCCTGTAAGGTCGAACACATCAATGTTGTCGCCATTAACAGCTTGAATGTTGCCGTTGAGTAAACTGATAGCTGTATGGCTGTCAGTAACTTGCTTAATGCCATCGGTGGTGTGTGTGGTAAAGCTAATTTGAGCAGTAGTACCCTCGTTTGAACCTGTTACCTTAATGAGGTAAAGACCAGGTTTAGCAACTTCACCATCAATGGTATAAGTCAGTTGGCTATAGCTGCCCGATTGGTCATAGGAAGTATTACTGCTTGTGAGTCCATAGCCCATAGGCATGCCTGTTTCGTCAGTAGCAAAGAGTTGTGCATACCAATAAGACTTGCTGGCATCAGTTGTTACAATGTTTAATTCGCCCTTGTCAAGGTTTACACTATACCATGCAGGGTTACCATTGCTTGCAGCTCCGAAGGTATATTCGCCAGGTTCCAATTCGATAGGAGTGCTGGCATCTTCACCTTGTTTGATGTCGCGTGTGGTGATGGTCACGGGGGTTTCACCATAGGTGCTGTTTACCTGAATGAGGTAATGACCCGGCTTTACATCCTTGCCATTCACAATCAACTTCAAGCCACAAGTTTGAATGCCCTTGGCAGAATCATAGTAGCTCATTGAACTGGTAATAGAACTACCTGCAACGGAACCATCATCATTCGTGGCATAAACATCGGCACCAAAGTAAGTGTTGTGCGTTTGACCATCGTTGGGGTCGTAATCAACCGTATTCATTTCGATTACACCAGGTTCTGCCACATCAATGCAGTACCAAATAGGAGTGCTACGTGAAGCCAATGGCAAGGTAAGTTCGCTGAGTGAGCTAATGTTGATGGCAGTAGCAACCGTTTCGCCTGCTTGTGGGTCGGCCATGGCAAAGGTTACCTTTTTGCCTTGCTGTGCATCCTTCAATACAACGTTAACATACACTTCGTCGCCTTTGTTGACAAACACAGAACCTTCGAACGCATTGATCGATACATTGCCTTCCATTTTTGAATCCTTAAAGTTGCGCAACTCGCCATTCAATCCAACTTTCACGTAGAGAGCGTTTTCGCCAAGTCCAGCAGTCATGTCCGACGAAACAGTCAGTTTACCATCTTTAGGAGCAGTGTAGCGATACCAATAGTCAAGTGCCTTTTGTGGCAGTTCAACTGACGAGGGCTCATCGGCTTGGGCTGTAACATCAATGGGGTTGTCAATAGATTCACCCTTGACGAAGTCAACCATTGATAGGTCAAAGTAGTCGCCCTCTTTGGCACCCGACACCTTGATAATGTAGGTTTGGTTAGCTTCAGCCTTCATCTTGTTAGTACCCGCTGACTTAACCGAACTGAATGTAGAGCCATAAGAACTCATGAACTCAACATTAATGTAAGGTTCGGTGTCAATGGTCAACCATCCGTTTTGCGTAGGTGTGAAGCTATAGTAAGTGTCGTTGGTCGAAGCAAGGTCGTTTTCGCCTTCAACAGCGGCAATAGGACGACGGGCAATGTCGCCATCTTTCACGTCAGTAACAGAGTAGTTAAAGGCAAAAGCGTTAGAACCTTCGTCACACTTCCAAGCAATGATGTAGGTGGTTTCGCCATAGGTTTCAACAAACTCGCGGAAGCCATTGCGACCACTTGCTTTTGAATAGTTGCCTTGTGATGACTGCTCGTAGAGGTAAACTTGCGTTTGTGTGCTGCTGGCATCGGCAGCAATGCCTTTAGGTGCATTGACTGTTATGAAATGCTGGCCTGCAGGCACTGTGATGCTATAATAATAAGTACCATTAGCTTCGGGCACAGTTTCAGTTCCTTTGTTGGCATTCAGTGCGATAGGGTTGTTGAAGGTGTCGCCTGCTTTAGCTGCTTCAAGCGTAAGGTTGAATGAACCATCAGCGCTGGCTGCATTGGCTCTTTCAACACATATATAATAGGTAGTACCTGCGGTGGCTTCAAAGCGCAAATCCATTTTACCACTTACGCTTGAAATGGGTTGTTCGTAAGTAATTTGATAAGTTTGGTTGTAAACCTTCACCGTACCACCAGCCAAGTCTTCATCGGACTTGATGTCAACAAAGCCATTTTGTGATGGAGTGTAAGAGTACCAATATTTACCCGTTTCCTTGGCCAAAGCGTTAGCACCCTCGGTGGCAGGGATGGCTACATCGTAGCTTGAACCTTGCTTAATCACCACCTCTTCAAACGAAGCATATATGGGATTATAGCTTTGTACGCTGATGTAGTAAGTTTTGCCCTTTTCAACAGGAGCTTTGCCTATATAGTAACTATTGTTGTTGATGTACTCACTATTAACGTTGAATGAAGTGGGGGTGCCGGTTTCGCCCTCTTGAATAGTGGCATTCATTACGTAGCCACCAAAGGTCATTTTTAAAACATCGTTATCGGTAGCGGTGTATTTAATGTAGGTGGGCTTATTATCGTAGCTGCCATAGCTATTTTTTTCGCGGTTCATAGGCACAAAGAAATCGTTCTTTGTGGCCTCGATGGCTGTGGCGATGCTTGAACCATCAACATTGGCTGCTTTGGCTGAGGCGGTAAACTTTACCTCTTCATCGCTTGTCATGATAACCAAGTAAATGGTCTGCCCCTTTTTAACGGGTATAACTAATTCAGAACCATTGTTGGCCGATACGTAAGCAATGGCTGTGTTTGATGTGCCATCCTCCGTGGGCAAAAAGCTGCCTTGAAAGTTCTTAGTGATGGTGAGCAGCTGGTCGCTGTCGGCAGTGTATTTAAAGTAAAGTGTTCCGTAGGTTGATTCGCCACGTGCATATTCGGTATCGCCCATTTGTATGTTGGGGGCATCCTCTAATGTCTTTTGTGCGTTTGCGCAGAGGGCTACCAGTCCTAATGCGCCAATGAGTAATGGTCTTTTCATAAGCATATAGAATTTTTTGTTGATGTGTTGTCATGTAACAATTTGATAGTGCAAATATAAAGGCTTTGTGATTGAATAACAAATTATAAAGGGGATATAAAAGGGATGGTTCTTATTTACAGCTTTTGTTTTAATTAAAGTAAAATGATTGAAAATCATGTAGTTATAATAATCAACACATCTTTTTGTGCAGGGGATGTTTCTTAAAGAGTATAGAATAAATTGCTTGCGAATTGAAAAATATCATTTTTGTTTTATATCGAAAAGAATTGCGCCAAAGTGTAATTTGTAGCTAACTTTATGTTACAACTCGCAAATAATGTATACATTTGCCTTTGAAGAGGGCTGGTCGTGACACATTGATGCTAAAAAATGTCCTTTTCATCGCAAAATATGAATGTAATACCCCTAAAAAGTCATAGCGTGATGCATCATAAGTGTAAAAAAAAACATCTTTTTAGCAAGGTGGTTGCACATATTGTTTTGTGCCTATGGTTGCTTGTTCCCATTAGGTTGGCAGCAGGCAATAGTGATAGTGCCCGTATGTTGATGCGGCAAGCAGTTGATGCAGCTGTGCAGCACGACTATCGTCGTTCATCTGCTTTGCTATTTAGAGCACGTAGTGAGGCCGAAAAGTCTGCTGACTATGAGCAATTATTCTGGGTGTACACTAATTTAGGCATTAACCAAGCAGAGTTACTTAATTATGCCGATGCCTTGCAACACTTCAGCAAGGCTTATCAAATAGCCGTAGACCATCTTGACAATCGTAAGGTGTTGAGCATACGTAATAACATAGCTGGACTTTACATGATGAACCATGAAAATGCCAAAGCCTTGGCTGAGTATATGGGCATATATAATGATGTGAAAGGTAAAAAAGATAGTGTTTTTATCGGTGGCTGTGCGCTTAACATAGCCACTTTGCAACTCAGTGAAGGAAAATATGCCAAGGCTTTGCCTTACATTGTTGAGGCTGAGCGTATGTTGGGGCATAATATCGAAAATAAGGCTACTTTGACAGAGTTGCGTGTTGACTATTTGTTAGGCATACATCAACCCTCTATAGCCTATAACTTGGTGCAGCAAGTCATGGTAAAGTATAACACATTAGCTCCATTGCCCGAGATGCAATTGTTGCATGCACGTACGGCGCAAGCCATAGGGCGTGTTGACGAAGCTGTTGTAGCAGGGCAGGGCGTGCTGAGAGCGCGCAATGTGAATCTTTCGATGAAAAGGGAAGTTTTTACACTTCTTTCAGCACTATATACACAACAAGGAAACTATCCTAAAGCCTTAGCTTGCAAAGATTCCGTGGTGTGGGCAACTGACTCATTAGCAAGTGTCACGGGGCAAAAACTCTTTGAGGCACGGCAAATACAATTTGATATATGGCAAAAACAACAAGAGATAGACAATTATCAAAGTCGGCATCGGTTAGAATTAGCTCTTACGCTCACGGCTATAGTGGCTTGTTGTATATTGGTGTGGGCTTTGTGGGTGCAAAAGCGTAATAATAGGCAGCAGCATAGGCTTTCGGCCCTTGAATTGGAACGTGAACAAGAACGTCGTGAGGCTTTACAAGCACGACTGACTGCAGAGCAAGTTGCTATGGAGGCAGAACAGGCGGCCAGTCACCGCACCATAGAGCAGCGTAGTCGCGAACTCATGTCGAAAGCGTTGCAGGCAGCTAATCGTAGCGATGCTCTACGTGAGTTGTTACATGCACTCGATGACAATGTTGTTTTGCATCAAGTAGATGACCCTGTGCTGAAGCGCACCATTGCTAATTTGCGCCACCAGCTTGATTCGTCGGTGGAATGGAAGGATTTTACCACTTATTTTGAACAAGCCAATGCAACATTCATTCAGTCGCTGAAGCGAAATCATCCCACACTTACGGCCAATGAAATACGTTATTTGTCGTTGGTTTACATCAATCTTTCGCCCAAGGAAATTGCGCTATTACTCAACATTACACCCGAGTCATGCAAAAAGAAAAAACAACAAGTGGCGCGTAAAATGGGACTCACCGACCCCAAAATGTTATATGACTACTTGATAAATGACCTTAATCAATAATGCAACTGCTTATTGGGGTATAAGTAGGTATTCAAAATTAGTTGAGATGAATGGGTGCATTCTTTCGCCCATAAACAAATGTAGTTTCCCCGTTATCGGGGGACAGAAATAATAAAATAAGAGACAACCTCTTGACGTAAGAGGTTGTCTCTTGTTAATTGAAAGACGTTATAAGAATTCTAAGCCCATCTTTTAATGGTCACTCCATTCCTTTTAGAATCTTATCGGCAGTAGCTTGCATCTCCTCAGCCGAAAGTTTCAACTTGGGCTTGCTAAAATCCATATCACCCTCGTTTTGCAACGGAATGAGGTGAATGTGAGCATGGTTAACATCCAAACCGAGCACAGCCATTCCCACTTTGCGGCAAGGGAAAGCCTTTTTAATGGCAATGGCCACCTTTTTTGCAAAAACAATCATTTCGGCCAATTCCTCATCGCTGAGGTCAAACAAGTAGTCAACTTCGTGTTTGGGAACAACCAAGGTGTGGCCTTGTGCTACGGGGTTAATGTCAAGAAAAGCATAGAACTTATCGTTCTCAGCACACTTGTATGAGGGAATTTCACCCGCAATGATTTTACTGAATATAGTCATAGCAATAGGGCTTTTTGTGCAGAAGCATCGTTCACTCGTTGCCTTAGTTTACGAATGGATGTGGCACACTGCGCTAATTGATTAAATAGAAATGTTCAGAATTTCGAGGTGAATAGTACCTTGTGGAATCTTAACCTCTACAATATCGCCCACTTTCTTGCCGAGCAAACCTTGTGCAATAGGGGTGGTGCTTGAAATTTTACCTTCGCGAAGGTTGGCCTCGCTTTCACTCACAATGGTATACTTCATAACCATACCGTTTTTAACATTCTTCATTTCAACGGTAGTGAGAATTTGCACAGTGTCAGCCTTGATTTTTGATTTATCAATGATTTTTGCTTCAGCAATAGCTTTTTTAAGTGCTGCGATGCGTCCTTCTAACTTTGCTTGGTTCTCTTTGGCAGCATCATATTCGCTGTTTTCTGAAAGGTCACCCTTGTCAGCGGCCTCGGCAATGGCTGCTGAGGCAGCAGGGCGCTCAATTGATTCCATGTGACGGAGCTGGGCTACCATTTTGTCGTAGCCCTCTTGAGTCATGTAAGCCATAATGGATTTGTGGTATTATTTATTGTTTTTTACTTCTGTTATGTTCCTGAGGTGAGGTAGGCGGTAAAAAAAACCGAAAGAACTCCGGCACGATTGATTGTGCGATGGAATCCTTTCAACTTCACCTTAATAACTATTTCCAAGTGCAAAAGTAGTCCTTTATTTTGGATAGGCCAAATTTACCCTAAAAATAAAAACGTTTTACCCAATAGCCTTTTGTCTTTAGGTAAAAGAATGTATATTTGCCACCCTATAAGCTTCGGTACTTGCTCTCGTGTTTATTTGTCAGCAAAAACGTTTGTTCACGATAGCTGCCGTTGCTCAACACTAACCCTAAAAATAGTAAAATGGAAAAAATTCAAGGCTTAATTGATGCCCCCTTTACCCCTTTTTATGCTAATGGTGAAGTAAATTATGAACCCATCAAAGCTTATGCTGACCTTTTGGCTCGCAATGGGCTGAAAGGTGTGTTTATTAATGGTTCCTCAGGCGAAGGCTATATGCTCACTGAGGATGAACGTATGCAACTGGCTGAGGCTTGGGTGGCTGCTGTGCCCGCTCATTTTAAAGTGATAGTGCATGTTGGTAGCACTTGTGTGAAGAGTAGTCGTCGATTGGCTGAACACGCACAAAACATAGGCGCATGGGGTATAGGGGCCATGGCTCCTCCCTTTCCGAAGGTAAACCGTATTGAAGAGTTGGTGAAGTATTGTGAAGAGATAGCTTGTGGGGCACCACAACTTCCTTTCTACTTTTATCACATACCAGCCTTTAATGGTGCTTATTTGTCGATGCTCGATTTCTTAAAGGCTGTTGATGGTCGCATTCCCAACTTTGCAGGCATAAAGTACACCTTTGAGAGTTTGTATGAGTACAATCGCTGCCGTCGTTATAAAAACGGGAAGTTCGACATGTTGCATGGGCAAGATGAAACCATATTGCCTTGTTTGGCCATGGGTGGTGCACAAGGAGGCATTGGGGGCACTACAAACTATAATGGCCGTGTGCTTACTGGTATTATTGAGGCTTGGCAAGCTGGCGATTTGAACAAGGCGCGTGAGTTGCAAAACTATGCGCAGGATGTAATTGATGTGATATGCCACTTCAGAGGTAACATTGTGGGGGGAAAACGCATCATGAAACTCATTGGGCTTGATTTAGGCCCGAATCGAACTCCCTTTCAAAACATTACGGATGAAGAGGAAGCTCAACTGCGTAAAGAACTTGAGAACATTGACTTTTTCAATCGTTGCAATAAGTAAACGCGTTGGCGGAATTAGTAAACAAGTTGACAAGTTAACGGGTTAACAGGTAAGTTTGCCAAGCTTTTTAAGTTTCTTGTCATTCTGGCTTTAACATAATAAATGGTGTAAAGCATACTTACTTGTTAACC
>URDV01000098.1 GCA_900546605.1 uncultured Prevotella sp. | reverse complement strand
ATTACGCCAATAATGGTAATGCCCCCCAATAGCTTGCCCAGTTGCACTAATGGCACACGTCCTATAAACATCATG
Organism: uncultured Prevotella sp.; assembly: GCA_900546605.1. Taxonomy (GTDB): domain Bacteria; phylum Bacteroidota; class Bacteroidia; order Bacteroidales; family Bacteroidaceae; genus Alloprevotella. Next base: position 7,948 of record URDV01000098.1, on the reverse strand, counting down.
ATGAACACCACGCCAAATAGCAGAGCGGCAGTTGACAAGTTTTCAGACACAATGAGCAGCAGTGTGGCAAAAGTAATTGTAAGTATCAGTTTTATAGCTCGTCGGTCGGCACCATCTTTACGTTGCATACGTGACAAGATAAGCGCTTCAGCTATTATCACCGTTCCTTTGGCCAATTCCGAAGGTTGAAATTGCACAAAACCCAAACTAATCCATCGGGCAGCATCATTAGTGCTGTTACCACCCAATAACGTGATGCCCAACAGCAGAATGGAAAGAGGCCAAAACAAAATAGGGAAAGCCTTAAACATACGGCACGGAACTCGGTGAATGCATATCACCACCACAGTTCCCATAGCCAAGAACAAAGCTTGCTTAACCAACGGGTCCCAAAAGCGTCCCGACTTGTAGGCCAACGTGCTGGCAGCACTATAAACCTCAACCAGTGAAATGACACACAGAAAGAAGTAAACCACCCAAATCACGCGGTCGCCCATAAATAATGAGCCAATAGAGCGTTTTGATGGGGCAGGAGTAGCCTTGTCGTTGTGGGTTACTTCATTTGTCTGCGAAATGGGTTCAATGGTTTCAGCTATAGTGGGCTGTGGGGGAGCCATAGCTTTGGTTGCCCCTTCTTTATTCTTTTTAGTGAAGAAACCCATGTTAATGTTTACTTGATGCTTATTTATCACTCCAGTTTTTCACCCAAGCCTTGAATTGTTCGCCACGATCCTCCATGTTTTTGAAAAGGTCAAAGCTGGCGCAGCAAGGGCTCAGCAAAACCGTATCACCAGGTTGAGCCAACTTAACAGTTTGTTCCATACACTCACACATAGAATGCGTGTCAGCCACGGGCAATCCCAGTTGGTCAAAATTATCGTGAAGCTTAGCATTGTCCACACCCATATAAACCAAAGCACGGCACTTTTGCTTTACAAAAGGCACTATCTGCGTATAGTCATTGCCTTTATCCTTACCACCCAAAATAAGCACTACGGGGGTTGTCATGCTCTCGAGTGCACAGTAGCAAGCATCCACATTCGTAGCTTTAGAGTCGTTCACAAAGTGAATACCCCCTTTCGTACCCGCCTTTTCGAGTCGGTGCTCCACGCCTGGAAAGTCTGATAACCCTTGGCGAACCACCTCAGGGTCAATGCCATAAGCCAAGCACGCAATAGCCGCAGCTAAAGAGTTGCGCAGATTATGTCGGCCAGGCAAAGACAATTCGGCCAAAGGCATTTCAAAGTGAACAGGCGTGTTCACCACAAATTTGCCATTGTCGGCATATCCAGCCGAACCCTCCTTTTGTTCATCGGTAAATCCACATTTATGGCTGGGGTCATCATATTTGTGCAGTTCGTTAGGCACATGTTCATCCTCCTGCCAATACACAAAAGTGTCATCAGCCGTTTGGTTTTGCAAAATACGCATTTTAGCATCCACGTAATTTTGCATTTTAAAGTCATAGCGGTCCAAGTGGTCAGGAGTAATATTCAGCAGCACCGCAATGTTAGCGCGGAACTTGTACATGTTATCAAGCTGAAAAGATGAAAGCTCAATCACATACGTGCTGTGCGGAGCTTCAGCCACTTGCAAAGCCAAGCTATGGCCAATGTTACCAGCTAAGCCAACGTCCTCGCCCGCTTTTTTCAAAATATGGTAGATGAGTGAAGTAGTGGTAGTTTTACCATTACTACCCGTAATGCATACCATGCGTGCATGAGTGTAACGCCCTGCAAATTCAATTTCGCTCAAAATAGGTGTTCCCTTAGCTATGAGTTTAGCCACCATGGGAGCCGTTTCGGGAATACCAGGGCTCTTTACCACCTCGTCAGCCGTCAGCACCTCAGTTTCGGTGTGATGACCCTCCTCCCAAGCTATGTGATGCTCATTGAGCATTTGCTTGTAGCGTGGCTTAATATTGCCCATGTCTGAAACAAATACCTCATAACCTTGTTTCTGTGCCAGAATAGCGGCACCGACACCGCTCTCGGCAGCACCTAATACAACTAACTTCATTGCCGTTTTATATTATTAATTCGAACCCTGTGCTAAGGTGGTAAGTGGTCAAAAAAAGTTCTTAAAGTGAAACACTCACATCCACACACACCAACACTTCAAAGTCCGAAGCAATTTTATTATCTAATCTTTAAAGTAATAATGGTGAGAGCCGCCAACAAAATGGTAGTAATCCAAAAGCGGACGGTAATTTTTGATTCATGCCAAGCACCGTGTGGCCACTTAAACAAGTATTTACACTCAGGGTCAAGTTGTGAGGGCAAAACACGGAAGTTGTCATGAATAGGAGTACGCTTAAAAATGCGTTGCTTAATGCCCTTGCGCTTTCCCCATTTAAACCATTCCACCTGCAAAATAACGCTCAAACTCTCCAGCAAGAATACACCACACAGAATAGGAATGAGCAACTCCTTGTGAATGATAATAGCCAGCACCGCAATTATGCCGCCAATGGACAGCGACCCCGTGTCGCCCATAAAAATTTGAGCTGGATAAGCATTGTACCACAAAAAGCCAATCAGCGCTCCCACTGTGGCACAAGTGAAAATAACCAACTCTTGTGACCCTGGCACGTACATGATGTTAAGATACGAGGCAAACTCAATGTGACTCGACACGTAGGCCAAAATGCCCAAGGCAATAAATATAATGGCCGAATTTCCAGCCGCCATACCATCCATGCCATCGTTAAGATTGGCACCATTCGACACCGCTGTAATCACAAAAATAGTGACCAGCACAAACACAATCCAGCCCGCCTGTGTTTTATATTTACCACAGAATTCGGTGAGTGTGGCGTAGTCAAAGTTGTTTTCTTTAACAAACGGAATTGTAGTTTTAGTACTCTTTACGGGGTGACTTTTGTGCACAATTTCAATGTGGTTGCCTTGTCGTTGAGTTTCAATGTTCTCGCGAATGGTAGCGTCAGGACTCAAGTAGAGCGTCAGTCCCACAAAGAGTCCGAGTAGCACTTGGCCCACTATTTTATAGCGTCCTGCTAATCCCTCTTTGTTGTGTTTAAAAATTTTGATGTAGTCATCCAAAAAGCCCAGCAACCCCAACCACAGAGTAGTCACCATCATGAGAATGAGGTAAATGTTGCGCAAACGTCCCAACAACAAGCAAGGAACAAGAATAGCCACAATGATAATAATGCCACCCATTGAGGGCACATTGATTTTTTTCACGCCAAAAGGGTCAATTGAAGCATCACGTTGCGTTTCGCTAATGTGGTGACGCTTCATCCACTTTATAAAGTACTCTCCAAACCAAGCCGAAATAATCAGAGCCAAAATAAGAGCCAATAGCGCACGGAACGAAATGTAGGACCACATGCCCGAACCCGACACACCAAACTGTTCCAAAAAGCGGAAAAGGTAGTATAGCATATTTTTTTGTTTTCAGTTATATTTAATGAAGAACGCACCTTAGGCAAATCGTGTGTATAGTTTATAAGTAGGTGTTCCTGTGCTGGACACCTACCTATTTCTTGCTATGTAGCCGACCCGTCATTTTATTGGGCGTCCGTGTAATTTACATGATACCAAAAGCCTTTTTAATTTCCTCATGATCATCAAAGTGGTGCTTAACCCCCTTAATGTCTTGATAAGGTTCGTGTCCTTTGCCAGCCACCAAGATAACATCGCCAGGTCGTGCCATCATAGTAGCCGTGCGAATGGCTTCGCGACGGTCACAAATACTAATAGTTTTTTGACGTTGTTCCTCGTTCAGTCCAGCCAGCATGTCATTAATGATGTCTTGCGGCTCTTCAAATCGAGGGTTGTCACTGGTAATGATTACGCGGTCAGAGCGGTTAGCAGCCTCTTGCGCCATCAGAGGACGTTTGCCCTTGTCGCGGTTGCCACCAGCCCCACACACCGTAATAACCTGTGCCTTACCCTTCACAATTTCGTTAATAGCCGTCAACACGTTAGCCAAAGCATCAGGTGTGTGCGCATAGTCAACAATGGCACTAAAGCCCTTAGGTGAGCGAATAGCCTCAAAACGTCCGTTAACAGGATGCAATGACGAGAGCACACGCAAGGTGTCCTCGGGCGTTTTGCCCAACATAATAGCGGCACCATAAACTGCCAACAAGTTCGACACATTAAAGCGTCCCACAAAGCGTACACTCACCTCGCGTCCGTCAATGTCAAGTAACATACCCTCAATGCTCTCTTCCAAAATGCGACCTTTGTAGTCAGCAGCCGTACGTGTAGAGTAGGTGCGAATAGTAGCTTGCGTGTTCTGCACCATAATCATGCCATTTTTGTCATCAGCATTTGTAATGGCAAAAGCCCCTTTAGGCAAAGCATCAAAGAAAGCCTTTTTGGCATCGCGGTAGTTTTCAAAAGTTTTGTGGTAGTCCAAGTGGTCACGTGTAAGGTTCGTAAAGATACCTCCCACGAAACGTAAGCCCCCAATACGCTTTTGATGAATGGCATGTGACGAACATTCCATAAAAGCATATTCACATCCCTCATCAGCCATTTCGGCCAACAATTTATTCAGTGTAACGGGGTCAGGCGTAGTGTGGTCAGCAGCAATGGCGCGTCCGTCAATGTAGTTGCACACCGTTGAGCAAAGTCCACACTTATGTCCAAAGGCGCGGAACATGTTGTACAGCACCGTGGCAATAGTAGTTTTACCATTAGTACCCGTAACGCCCACCAATTTGAGTCGGGTAGTGGGGTCGCCATAGAACTGTGTGGCCACCTTACCAGCAGCGTCCTCAGTGTCAGCCACCTGTACATACGTAATGCCATCAACGGGTTCGGTGGGCAGAGCTTCGCTCATAAGTATGGCTACAGCACCTTGTTCAATAGCTTTGGGTATATAGACATGTCCGTCAGCCTGTGTACCTTTTACAGCTATAAAAAGGTCGCCCGGTTTAACTTGTCGAGAGTCGATGTTAACACCCGTAATTTCACGTTGCATATTGCCTGTTGAGGCTACAACTGTTACTTTTTTCAGTGTATCGGATAGTTTCATTGTCTATTTAATGTAGTTATTTTAGTTCATATCATTTATTTGTGTCAGTTCAAGCGCTTATTGGTGGACTTGGCTGATCCAGATGTCTTTTTCTTTGTGCCGCTTGCATTTTTAGCGTCACTATTTTTATTCGTCTTTTGGGTAGTTCTCTTTTTATTCTCAGTTTTTGCAGACTCACCTTTCTGTTTGTTCGTAGTTTTAGGTTTGTCCTTATCCTTTTTAGTATTTGAGGACTTGTTAGCTGTTTTCCCCTTTTTACTTGTTTTGGTAGGCTTGGGCTCAATAGCAGGTTGCTTATTCTTTTGCAGCTCAGCTTTCTTTTTTTCCTGCCGTTCTTTGTTATTTTGTGCCTTTTCAGCCTTTTGCTGTTTCATCTTAAGCTGTTGCTCAGTCTCTTGCTGTTTCAGCTTCTTCTCTTCAGCCTTAGTAGGTGTAGCTTCATAGTCCTCGGGTTCGGCTGCAGGCTGTGCAGGCGTTGCAGCTTGCGCTTGAGTTGAGTCATTAGCCATGCTATCACGCTCGGCTGCAGGAATATCTTTCGGGTCACCCAGCGTCAACTCAATTTGTTCGCCCGTTTTAAATTGATAGCCAGGTTGCATGTTTTGCTGCGTTACCCGTCCTATGCCCCTCACTTTCACCTTCAGTCCCAATTTTTCAAGGCGGAAGAGAGCGTCACGCAAGCCATAACCACGAACGTCAGGCACAACGTTGCCCTTCGTCAGGGCAGCCTTGTTCAGTTGCACCCCTCCAGTTCCAGTAGTGGTAGTACCCCAAGTGAGCGGAGTTTCTTCACCCTCAAAGGGCGAATTATAGCTGATGCCTAACTGTTCGAGCACATTTTGCGCGGCTGCAATGTTGCCAGCCGACACTACAGGGTTCAAGCAGTTTAGTGAGTCGCGAACTTGGCTGTAGTCGCTCGAACGACGTTGAGCCATCACCGTTTCGGCCACCCGCTTAAACACGGGAGCACACATACCGCCACCCGATGCGGGAGCCCCTTTTTGAATGCACACAATGCATGAGTAAAGTGGACGCTCAGAGGGGAAATAGCCCGCAAATGAAACCAAGTATTGTGAGGCAAATCCATGCTTAGTCCACACCTGTGCGGTACCCGTTTTACCCGATACGTGAAAATAGCGTGAGCCAGCCTTTTTGCCCAGTCCTATGCTAACAACACTCTCTAAGCAGTCTTGAATATTCTTCACAGCCTCGGCTTTAGCCATATGTTCGCGAAGCACCACCACTGGGTATTCTTTCACCACCTCGTCACCATGCATAATAGCCTTGACCAAACGTGGGCGTAGCAATTTGCCATTGTTGGCAATGCCGTTGTAAAAGTTGACAGTAGTGATAGGTGGAATTTGAGTTTCGTAGCCAATGCTCATCCACGGCAGAGCCGTTTTTGACCAGTTGCTACCATCAGCCTTCGGCATACGTATGCGTGGCTTGGCATAGCCTGGAATAGGAATTTTTAAGTCCTCGGCCACCCCAATGCGGTAAATGCCTTCAACAAACTTGCGCGGGTCATTATGATAGGCACGATCAATTAAGGTGCTGACACCCACGTTGAGCGATTTTTGCAGAATTTGTGGCACTGTAACCACACCGCTACCCCCCGAACGCCAGTTGGCATCGCGCATTTTTCGTCCATACATTTCTTTAATACCATTCCCCACGTCAACAACGTCAGTCATGTGTATGTAGCCATCGTCCATGCCCACAAGGAATGACATGGGCTTAAAAACCGAGCCAGGTTCGTAAAGGTTCTTTACGGCATCGGCATTCACCTCTTGGTAGCTGCCATCCTCCATGCGTCGCAGGCTGGTCATGGCCTTAATGTCGCCCGTAGCCACCTCCATGAGAATGCACACCCCTGAGTTAGCCCCAATTTCGGTAAGTTTGTCTGAGAGAGCTTTTTCACAAATGTCTTGCATGCCCACGTTTAGGGTAGTCATCACGTCACACCCATCCTCGGCCGGTTTGTCAATGATGGTCAGGTATCGGTTCAGCACCTTTTGTCGGTGTGCAATACCAGGTTTGCCGCGCAATATAGAGTCAAAACTTAGTTCAAGTCCGGTGCGAGGCTTACCTGAAGTTTTAAACAAGTCGCCAATGGTTCGAGTAGCCAAACGTCCGTACGGATTTTTGCGCGTCTTGAACTCCTCAGTGTGAAAGCCTCCCGCATTGGCCGAAAGGTTAAACAAAGGCAGTTGCTTAATTTGGCGGTAGGTGATGTACGAAATACGTTTTTTATAAATAGGCCAATGGTGACTCTTCTCTTCGCGTCCTTGTAGCAAAAGTTGCTTGAAGGCTTCGGGGTTAACGTCGGGCAGAATTTTGTGCATGCCAGTGCAGATAGAGTCCATCTTTACATTGAGCAAACTGTCGCGGCGGCGTTGTTCCTTCTCGCGTCGAACGGGGTCTTTTTCCCACGACATAAAGTCCATGTAGAGCTTATATTCGGGTAGCGAGGCAGCCAACACCTCACCATTATCGGCTAAAATGTTGCCACGTGTGGGCAACACCTCTTCGTTCTCCTTTATAAAACGGTCGTTGACCGCCATCCAGAAGTCCTTTTTGGCGGTCATAATGTATGCGGCCTTGAGCAGAACTGCAAAGCCTAATAAAAATAAGAGCGATGCCACAAAGGCATATCGCTTTATGACTTGTTTGGCAGGAAAGTTCACGTTGTTAAAAGGTTAAAGTGTTGAGACGGGTGGAGCCTCTTAGAAACTTTTGTGTGGGTGATAGGTTCGTTTAAGTAGGTATTCAAAATGAGTTGATACCCGTTGGCGGAATTTTAGGTTAACGGGTTAACAAGTTGACAGGTTAACAAGTAAGTATGCTTTACACCATTTATTATGTTAAAGCCAGAATGACAAAAAACTTAAAAAGCTTGGCAAACTTACCTGTTAACTCGTTAACTTGTCAACTTGTT
>URDV01000097.1 GCA_900546605.1 uncultured Prevotella sp. | reverse complement strand
GGCAAACTTACCTGTTAACCCGTTAACTTGTCAACTTGTTTACTAATTCCGCCAATGCGTTTTTAATGTGAAGTGTTGTAAGTTAAATAGGCACGTTTAAAAAAACTACCTACGCGTTATGACAATCAGGTCTTTTTACCTACGCATACGGTAACGATTGCCTGGTAAACGCTTTACATAGTCATCATCCTCTAACTGAAAGAGCGCATCAGCAAGTTCCGACACACTTAACTGCGTTTGCAAGGCTAATTGATCCATCGTAAGGTAATCAACCTTTTCTAAAGCATCCACTATGCGCTGTTCTCTTTCATCCAGCACCTTAAAGAGTGTTGGCTCGGGCTTTGAACTAAGGGCTGTCTGTCCCCACCCTAATAGGCGCACAATGTCAGCACCACAGGTAATAAGGGTGGCATAACCATCACGTATCAGGTTGTTGCATCCAGCTGAATACACATCGGTGTCGCGTCCTGGCACCGCCATCACACAACGCCCATACTCACGCGCCAAACGTGCTGTGACCAATGAACCACCATGCGAAGCACTCTCAACCACTATCGTAGCCGACGACATGCCCGCAACTATGCGATTGCGACAAATGAATCGTCCCTTGTCGGGGACAGTGTTGGTAAAGTACTCTGTCAGCAAACCACCATGATGCGTCATTTGTTCTGCCGTATCGCGATGCTTGGAGGGGTAAATGCGGTCTAAACCATGGGCGAGTACAGCCATTGTGTCAAGATTATTTACCAATGCTGCACGGTGTGCATGTATGTCTACCCCATAAGCTAAACCGCTTATTATCAACGCATCTGGTATAATTTCGGCCAGTTCATGCAGCAACTTTTCGCACATTATTTTGCCATATTCGGTGATGTGTCGTGTGCCTACAATGCTGATGATGTGCCTGCGGTCGAGATTACCCGAGCCACAATAGAACAATTGTAGCGGACGCTCATCGCGTTTACCTAACAAGAGTCGACGTGGATAGTCCTCGGCCGTAGTAGGTATAATGCGTATGTGATGTTCTTGGCAAAAATCAAACTCGCGCAGTGCTCTATCACGAGCCATGCGCAACCCTGACACATCGTGCTGCAATATGGCCCAAGCTGGGTTGATGGGAGCATCGTCGGCCAATGCTGCACAAGCCGAGCCATAATGGTCAATTAAGCCAATGGCTTGCGAATGGCTCAACCCTTGCAAGCGATTGAGCGTAAGGGTAGCTATGATTTCATCTGTTTGTTCGGGGGTATACATAGAGGCAAGGGGTTGATTAGGCTGGGTCGGGCGAGGCAAAGAATACGCGGTTGAGTTCATCACAGTCGCTCAACTTGCCATTGATTACACACACGGCCTCAACTGTTGATTTGAACACGGCCTTGTGGTCGGGCAGCCGATAAATGTCCTGCACAAACACATACTTAATGCCTTCCTTGCGCAAAGCTAAGCACGACTCAAAGGTGTCACCACTGCGTAAAGGCGTTTTAAAGCGCATTTGCATGCCTGCAACTACTGCATCAATACCTCGTGCATGTAGGTCAGCAAAACTCACACCATGCGCACGTAAAAACTCATGACGGGTGTGCTCAGTGTAGTGTTGGTAGTTGGCATTATTCACTATGCCTTGTAGGTCGCATTCATAATCGCGCACCTTAAAGGTGAGTTTGTATAGATAGTTCATTGAATAAATGGGTTTAGGGTGTTCTAAGTAGTTTATGGGTAGTTCTAAAAAAATCTGATTTTAATTATATAAACCTCAAGTTTCGGATTCAGCCCGCCCTTGCTAAATCCGAAACTTGAGGAAACAATTTTGAGCACCTACTTACCATTACCTATTCACCGAAATGGCCACGTAAATATTCTGAACCAAAACGGCAGCGCAAGCAATCCTTTCGCTCACAATAGTTACGACGTAGCTGTATGAGTGCCTGGCTGTCGGCTGCATGTTCTATGTTTAATCCGGCACGCTCCCAACAGCGTGTTATGTAGTTGCGCTCGGCAGGCAATTGTTCTAATAGGTTAAAAGCGCGTTCGGCCAAATCCTCATCCAACCGCTGACGCCCACAAGCAAAGAATAAAGGTGAGGCGGTATTTATGATAAGTAGGTTGAGCGAACCGCTCTGCAACACTTTGTCGCTTTCTTTACTTTCTTCGCCAAATGCGTAATGTGTGCGCCAATAGTCAGTTACACCTATGCGGAATAAGTTGCGCAAATCGTCGAGCGTTTGTGCCTCGAGCAAGCGCGACAAGTTGGCGCGACGCTCGGCATATAGGCGGCTTAATTGTGACAAGCGTACATATGGGAAGTTTTGTGGACGCAATCGGCCAAACTTCCACACCACTGGGTCAATGGGCTGCAAATTGAATTTGTGCTGAAGAAATGTGTATTCGGCCTTTAAACGCATATAATAACTGTCGCGGCGCTCGGGTTTTACTAACTTATCGTTGAGCAGCCCTGCTTGCCCCATAAAGAAGGCTTCGACCTGAAACACATCGTCACGGTGCTTGCCTATTTGCTGCGGATGGATGGTAAAGGCCCATTGTTCAAAGGCCTGCGCATTGGTGCCAAAACCAAAGTTGCGCGCCAACGTGATGAAAAAGGCACGTTCCCAATCATCGTCTACGCGTTTTAGGTATTGCTGCACACGCTCTGTTTTCTCTTCCAGACGTTCAACAGTAAGTCTACTCATCCAAGCATGTACCGTTAAATCTGGCACTTGCGGAATGATGCGATAACAAGGGGGATAAGTTTCTTCATCTATTAATGCCTGATAGTTTTGTTGCAAACGGATGGGCACAGCAAGAGCTAACTGCGGCAAACATTTGCCATCAGCAGTGTACACAGTGTCGTCAATGGTCGTCACTACGTGCAGTATGACATTGTTGTAGGCTGCATCGGTTTCATGATGATGCCGATACCAATCACTCGAACGCTCATGCACCTCAACATTCCCTATCCATAACAGTCCTCCAATCTTTACCTTTGCATTGAAAAAGTCGGGACCAGATTGACACAGATTGTGTACACCAGGGTCTATCACTTCAACTGATAGGCCATCGTTGGTTAACAAGGGAGCGGTGCCGTAAATGCGATGCTGCCATACGTAATGTACCAGGTATTCCATTTGTTCCTCCATATTGGTTAAACCTACAAAAGTAGGGCTTTTTTCATATCCTACAAACGTGGCGAAGTGTTTAATCAAGAAAAACTTGTAATTTTGTGGCAAATATCACAATTTAAAGAATGGATACTGTATTTCATTACGATGTTGTTGTTATCGGTGCAGGACACGCTGGATGCGAAGCTGCCAGTGCTGCTGCACGCATGGGAGCCAAAACTTGCTTGGTAACAATGGACATGAACAAAATAGCGCAGATGAGTTGCAACCCTGCTGTTGGCGGCATTGCCAAGGGACAGATTGTGCGTGAGATAGATGCGCTGGGCGGACAAATGGGCGAGGTGACAGATGCCACGGCTATTCAGTTTCGCATGTTAAACCGATCAAAAGGGCCTGCCATGTGGAGCCCACGTGCGCAGTGTGACCGCGCACGCTTTATAACAGAATGGCGACTGCGACTTGAAAACACACCTAACTTGAACATTTGGCAGGATGAGGCAACGGAGATTCTTACTGAAAATGGTGAGGTGTGTGGCGTGCGCACCATTTGGGGGGCTACGCTTATGGCACGCGCAGTAGTGGTTACAGCAGGTACTTTTTTGCGCGGATTAATGCACATCGGGCGCAAACAGGTGTCGGGCGGACGTTGCGCTGAACCTGCTGCAGCTTTCCTTACTGAAAGTATCAATCGGTTAGGCATCCGCTCTGCACGCATGAAAACGGGTACGCCTGTGCGCATTGACAAACGATCAGTACACCTTGATGAAATGGAATTGCAACCAGGCGAAACAGACTTTCATCGTTTTTCATACATTAGTCCTATGCGCCCGCTGCCACAGTTACCATGCTGGACAACTAACACGAATGCGGCTGTGCATGAAATGTTACGCTCTGGCTTGGCCGATTCACCGCTTTATAACGGACAAATCAAGAGCATCGGTCCACGCTATTGTCCCAGCATCGAAACAAAACTGGTGACCTTCCCCGATCGTGACCACCACCCTCTGTTTTTGGAACCCGAGGGGGTTGAAACCAACGAACTTTATTTGAATGGCTTCTCATCAAGTTTGCCCATGAATGTGCAAATTGAGGCTTTAAAACGAATTCCTTGTTTCCGCGACATTGTGGTATATCGCCCAGGATACGCTATTGAATACGATTTCTTTGACCCCACGCAGTTGCATCATTCGTTAGAAGCGAAGGCCGTTCCTGGTTTGTTCTTTGCAGGACAGGTAAATGGCACTACAGGATATGAAGAAGCTGGCGGACAAGGTTTAATGGCGGGCATTAATGCCGCACTTAAGTGCAGCGGTAGCGAGCCCTTCACGCTACATCGTGATGAAGCCTACATTGGTGTGCTCATTGACGACTTGGTAACAAAGGGTGTTGACGAGCCTTATCGTATGTTTACCTCACGTGCAGAATACCGCATCTTGCTACGCCAAGACAATGCCGATGTTCGTCTTACACCTTACGCTGAAAAGTTGGGACTGGCTACAACTGAACGTTCACAACGATTCCATGCTAAAAGCGAAGAGATTGATCGCATCATTGACTTTTGCAAGAACTACTCTGTTAAGCCGAATGACATGAATAGTTTCCTACAGCGCGTAGGCACTACTCCACTTCAACGCGGTTGTAAGTTGTTCGACTTAATCAATCGTCCGCAATTATCTTTGCAAAACTTGGCCGATGAAATAAGCGACTTCAAATCATTCCTTATTACATCTATCACATCAGATGCAGAAGAGGCGATTGAAGCTGCTGAGATTGAAATGAAGTATCATGGCTACATTGCTCGTGAACGTGCTTTGGCCGACAAGATGCAACGATTAGAGAACATAAAGATTCGTGGCCACTTTGACTACAACAGCATCACACAGCTGAGTACAGAAGCACGTCAAAAGCTTACAGCCATTGACCCCGAAACTTTAGCACAAGCAGGTCGCATACCAGGTGTTTCGCCCAGCGACATCAGTGTGTTGTTAGTTTTGTTAGGCCGATAACATAAAAATTTACTGATGCCATTGGGCTATGAGCTACGCACTATCACACATTAGCTACGCACTAAAGAGCCTATTCCTTAATATTTCACTTAAAGTATTACTTTAACAGGTGGCATTTTGCATAGCTTTTGTAGATGGAAAGGCACATTTTAAGCCCTATTCTGTTCACGTTCCACGTGAAACAAACATATACAAAGCATATCAAAATCAATAAATTCATGAATAAAAAGTTGTTATTAGACAATTTGCGTACCGTCTACGACTTTCCTAAGCCAGGCATTCACTTCAAAGACGTCACAACATTGTTTAAAAATCCCGCTTGCATCGAAGAAATGACGCAAGAACTTGTCAGTCTTTACCAAGACAAAGGCATCACGAAGGTGGTTGGCATTGAAAGCCGTGGCTTCGTAATGGGTGCTATCTTGGCACAAAAGTTGGGCGCAGGATTCGTTATGGCGCGCAAGCCAGGCAAGTTGCCCGCCGAAACGCGCAAGGCTACCTATTTAAAAGAGTATGGTTACGACACCATCGAAATTCATGCCGATGCCATCGAGCCTAACGACGTTGTGCTTATTCACGATGACTTGCTCGCTACGGGAGGATCTATGCAAGCGGTTTATGACCTGGTGCAATCGTTTAAACCCAAGGAAACCTACATCAACTTCCTTATAGAGTTACAAATGGAAGGCCTTGAAGGACGCAAGTTCTTAGGCAAGAATTTGGACATTACTACGCTCTTGACCATTAACGAATGAACGAACTACAAACCTACTTAAAAGGTATAGTTAATAATTTGCCCGAAACACCGGGGTGCTATCAGTACCTCGATGATTCGGGCACGATTATTTACGTGGGTAAGGCTAAAAACCTAAAACGACGCGTTAGCTCCTACTTTAATAAAGAACAGCAGACACGCAAAACGCAACTGCTCGTTAAACACATTCGCGACATTCGTTACGTGGTGGTTAAAACAGAGGAGGATGCACTCTTGCTCGAAAACAACCTTATTAAACGTTACAAACCTCACTATAACGTATTATTAAAGGACGATAAAACCTACCCATCCATTGCTATCACTACCGAATACTTGCCCAGGGTGTTTAAAACACGACAACGAGGAAAACGGGGGGCCATTTACTTTGGCCCTTATAGTCACGTGCCCACTCTTTACGCTTTGCTGGACTTATGTCGCGAGCTATATCAACCGCGCCCTTGCCACACCACTATGACGCGCGAAGGCGTTGAAAACGGCAAATACGATGTATGCCTTGACTACCATATTCACCGCTGCAAAGCACCCTGTGTAGGCAAACAGAGTCATGACGACTACATGCGCTGCATTGAAGCTTGCAAGGAGATATTAAAGGGCAACACAGCCGAAGTGGCGCGACGCATGCGCGATGAAATGACGGCTTTGGCTGATGAATGGAGGTTTGAAGAGGCACAAGAGATAAAAAGGCGCTATGACTTGATTGAAAAATACAGAGCCAAAAGCGAAGTGGTTTCGTCTGTTCTGCATAACATTGACGTGTTCAACATTGAAAGCGAAGAAAAGGTGGCTTACATTAATTACTTACACGTTAAAAATGGCTGCATTAACCAAGCCTTTACCTTTGAATATAAAAAGAAGTTGGACGAAACGGATGAGGAGTTGCTTACACTGGGCATTGTGGAAATGCGCGACCGCTATGCAAGCGACTCCCGCGAAATAGTAGTACCCTTTCATGTTGACTTGCCCGATGACATGGTTACGCAAACCATTCCACAAAAGGGTGATAAAAAGAAATTGCTTGATTTATCTAAACTCAATGTGAAACAATACAAGTTTGACCGACTAAAGCAAGCTGAAAAACTAAATCCTGAACAAAAGCAAACTCGCTTAATGAAGGAGATTCAAGCCGATTTGGGACTACCACGCCTGCCACTCCACATCGAATTGTTTGATAACTCTAACATCAGCGGTAGCGATGCTGTGGCCGCTTGTGTTGTATTTGAACGGCTTAAACCTGCCAAAAAAGAATATCGCAAGTATAACATCAAAACTGTGGTAGGCCCCGATGATTATGCCTCAATGAAGGAGGTGGTAAGACGTCGATATACCCGACTTAAAGAGGAGCAGCAGCCCTTGCCCGACTTGATTATAGCTGATGGTGGACGCGGACAAATGGAGATGATTCGTGAGGTGGTAGAGGATGAATTGGGACTACAAATACCTATTGCAGGATTGGCCAAAGACGATCGGCACCGCACACGTGAAATGCTCTATGGTTTTCCGCCCGCGGTTATCGGCATCAAGCCCGACAGTCAACTATTCCGTACACTAACGCTTATGCAAGATGAGGTACACCGCTTTGCCATTAGTTTTCACCGTGACAAACGTTCTAAACGTCAAATAGCCTCAGAACTTGACACCATCGCAGGCATTGGGCCTGCCACCAAACAAATCTTGCTCAAGCAGTTTAAAAGCGTGAAACGCATTAAAGAGGCTTCTTTACCCGAACTGCAAACCTTGTTAGGCAATGCGCGTGGTGAAAAAATATATCGCAACTTGCACCCTAACGAATAAATAATCGTAAATTTGCCCCTATATGAGAGCAGTAATTCAGCGTGTACAACACGCTTCCGTCACCATTGACGGTCATTTAAAATCGGCCATAAAACAAGGCTACCTCATTCTGTTAGGCATTGAGGAGGCCGACACTCACGACGATGCTGACTGGCTTTGTCGCAAAATAGCAGGTCTTCGCGTGTTTGACGATGCCGATGGCGTAATGAATCGCAGCATCATTGACATCAAAGGCGAGGCACTCGTTGTGAGCCAATTTACCTTGATGGCATCGTACAAAAAGGGCAATCGCCCTTCATACATTCGTGCTGCAGGCCACGCTCATGCCATTCCCTTGTATGAATACTTCTGCACGACCCTTAGCAGCGCATTAGGCCAAGAGGTAAAGACGGGCGAATTTGGTGCCGACATGAAGGTGGAACTACTTAACGATGGACCTGTAACCATATGCATGGACACTAAGAACAAAGAATAAGAACCCATTGGCGGAATTTCAGGTTAACGGGTTAACAAGTTGACAGGTTAACAAGTAAGTATGCTTTAC
>URDV01000096.1 GCA_900546605.1 uncultured Prevotella sp. | reverse complement strand
GCAATGAACATAAGCATCTCAACAAAGGTAGCTACATTTATATTATTATGCTTGCCCCTTTGCACATGGGGGCAAAACGCATTAACACGATCCCTGCGACAGATTGAATATAACATTGAGACACAGGGGAGTTTTGCAAATGGTGACACTCCGCTATGGCTCAATGCAAACCATTATGGATTGTCATCAATCAAAGGTAACAATGGTTACTTACGTGCAGCCATCAGTCACAATGTAAACGCTGACTCGCTCAACAAATGGCGAATTGGTTATGGCTTAGACTTGGCCGCTCCCATTAACTACACGAGTCATTTTATCATACAGCAGCTATATGCAGACTTTGAATATAAAAAAATACGCTTAACCATAGGAGCAAAGCAACAACCTATGTTGCTAAAGAACACGTCATTAAGCAGTGGAAGTCAAACGTTGGGCATTAATGCACGCCCTATTCCTTGCGTTCGTTTTGAAATACCTGAATATTTAAACATCAGCGGACGTGGAGATTGGGCTGCCATACGTGGCCACATTAGCTATGGTATGCAAACTGATGGTAATTTTGAAGCAGATTACGTGGGAACAAACACATCTGCGCATTATGCAAAAAATGTGTTGGTTCACACAAAAGCGGGATATTTGCGGTTGGGTAACAAGCAAAAATTTCCCCTTACATTTGAGGGAGGTATTGAAATGGCCACACAATTTGGTGGAACAGCCTATAATGTCGTAACATGGGATGGAATTAACACGAGTTCTCTTAAAATGACGCATAAGTTGAAAGACTTTATTAATGCCACTTTTGGTTTAGGTGGCGATGTGACCGATGGACAAGGGTATGCTAATGCTACAGGCAACACTTTAGGTAGTTGGCTTGCCCGACTTAGTTGGCAAGAACGTAATTGGGCCTTGAGTGTGTATTACGACCACTTTTTTGAAGATCACTCACAAATGTTCCTTCAATACGGATGGTTAGATGGTCTTGTGGGTGTAGAAGCTCGGTTACCACACAATCATATTGTTGATAATGTGCTATATGAGTTTGTTAAAACCACCTACCAAAGTGGCCCAGTTTATCACGATCACACAACAGCCATTCCCGATCAAATTAGTGGAACTGACAACTATTACAATCACAGCATCTACACAGGTTGGCAACATTGGGGACAAGCCATTGGCAATCCTCTGTTCACCTCCCCACTCTACAATCATAAAGCTGACTTATTCTTTACGTCTAATCGTTTCAAAGCGCACCATGTGGGCATTAGTGGTTCTCCTTGTAATGGTTTGCATTACAGATTATTTTACACTCATCAACGCAGTTTAGGCACATACAGCATACCCTACGACATGGCACGTACAAACAATAGCTATATGTTTGAAGTCGGTTTTTCGCCCCTACGCATAGGAAAAATCAACACAAAAGGTTGGGGCTTAAAAACTACATTCGCCTTTGACCGCGGCGACTTGTTGGGTAACAACACAGGCTTTCAACTCACTATATCAAAAGTGGGACTCTTAAAACGATAAAAAAAGAAAGAACGACATGAGAACTTCATTCATCATTATAATGTTCACACTTATTCTGTCAAGTTGTTCAAAATTTTCTGACAATGGGGCACTTGATGGCAAGTGGCGACTCTACGAAATGTACACTAAACCCCATGCTGAGAGTTCCCAATATATAACCACAGAGCTAACTGATCGCAAATCAGCTGTTATATATTGGAACATTCAGCTACGGCTAATAGCTATCAGTTCAGGTGAAAAGGTAAATGGGTATACCCACAATACTGTTGCACGTTTCAACTACAACGGAACATCATTACATGTGGGCCCTGTCTACATACACTATCGTGATCGTGACAGTTTGCTAACCGACCCCACCAATACCTCACTTGTCCCACTCGGAATACGTGGTAACGCTACAGACTATAGCATCAAGCAACTCAATAGCACCACTATGGTTTTATGCTCACGACATGATAGTTTGATTTTTCACAAACTACACTAATATTTACCCCTCCCCCATCGCCCCAAAATACTAAGTAGTTTTTTGCGAACACGTGAATGGCATTACAAAAAAATGCACTAATTTTGCAAATGATATGACATACAAGCAAGAAAGCATAAAACCCTATAACAACAATGAAGCCAAAGGGGTGCAAGTAGAACGAATGTTTGATAGCATAGCCCATTCATACGATTTACTTAACCACACACTTTCATTCGGTATAGACAAACATTGGCGCAAAGCAGCTATCAATTCATTACGCCCCTTCCATCCACAACGCATTTTAGACATTGCCACAGGGACGGGCGATTTTGCCCTACTTGCCACTAAGGAGCTACATCCCCAAGAGTTACTGGGGGTTGACCTTTCAGAAGGCATGATGAATGTGGGACGCGAAAAAGTAAAAAAAGCGCATCTTGAAAACATCATCCATTTTCAAAAAGAAGACTGCCTACAATTAACCATCGCTGACAACTCCTTTGATGCCGTAATGGTAGCCTATGGCATCCGCAACTTTGAAAATCTTGACCAAGGGTTGCGCGAAATGTGTCGTGTAATGCGTCCCAATGGACGGTTGGTAATTATTGAACTCACTTCGCCCATACACTTCCCCATGAAGCAACTCTTTTGGCTCTACTCACATGTTTTTATGCCAGCATTTGGCAAAATTATATCACGAGACAACAAAGCCTATGCCTATTTGCCTGCTACCATGGAAGCCTTTCCACAAGGTGAGGAAATGCAACAAATTCTTCAACGAGCAGGATTCAAAGACGTCACATTCAAGCGTTTTACATTCGGACTCAGCACCATGTATTGTGCAAGTAAATAACCCCCACCCCAACACATCAATATGAAAAAAGAAGACTTGAAAATTGTATACATGGGTACTCCTGACTTTGCTGTAGAGCCATTACAAAAACTTGTTGAAGGCGGTTACAACATAGTTGGTGTTATCACCATGCCCGATAAACCTATTGGTCGTCATCAAAATGAGCTATCAGCTTCACCTGTAAAAAAGTATGCAGTTGAGCAAGGTCTACGAGTTCTACAACCCGCTAAACTCAAAGACCCCGACTTTATTGAAGAACTTCGTTCCTTGCATGCCGACCTACAAATAGTAGTAGCTTTTCGTATGCTCCCCGAAGTGGTGTGGAACATGCCTCCATATGGAACTTTCAACCTACATGCAGCTCTGCTGCCTCAATATCGCGGAGCAGCTCCCATCAATTGGGCCATCATCAACGGAGATACCGAAACAGGTATCACCACTTTCTTCCTTGACCACGACATTGATACAGGTAACATTATACAGCGCGTACCCGTTCCCATTCTCGACACCGACAATGTGGAGGACGTACATGACAAACTCATGCATTTGGGAGGCGACTTAGTGCTTGAAACCGTTGACAACATAATTGCCAACAACGTTCACCCCATTCCACAATCGAAGTTCACAACGAATGAACCCTTGCGCCCTGCTCCTAAAATATTCAAGGAGACATGTCGCATTGATTGGACAAAAGATGTAAAACGTACATATGACTTTGTACGTGGCCTATCGCCCTACCCCGCAGCGTGGACAGAACTAAGTCACAATAACAAGACCTCTGTGCTTAAAATTTATGCTACGAAAAAAGAGTTTTGCGACGTTGCAGAACCAATAGGAAGCATCATTACAGACGGAAAGACCTATTTTAAAGTAGCACAATCAAATGGCTACCAACACCTGCTCACCATACAGTTAGCAGGCAAAAAACGCATGCAAATCGTTGATTTCCTACGCGGATTTCATGCCGACAGCCATATTTCAGTAAAATAAAGCAATAAATAAGCTGAAAAAACACAACCATCCTTTTGCAATTTAGCAAAAGAAGGTGTAACTTTGCAGAAGATAATAAGTATTCTATTAAATACCAAAACTCAAAACATGGAATATTCACACGAAGTACAGAACATGTGTTGCGTAGCCAAAGGCCCCAACCATGGTCCCGCTCCTATCCCCGAAGAAGGTAAGTGGGTTCAAGCAAAGGAAATCAAGGACATCTCTGGTCTTACTCACGGTGTGGGTTGGTGTGCCCCCCAACAAGGTGCTTGCAAACTAACCTTGAACGTAAAGGAAGGCGTTATTGAAGAGTGCTTGGTTGAGACCATTGGCTGCTCTGGTATGACTCACTCTGCCGCTATGGCAAGCGAAATTCTTCCTGGAAAGACCATTCTCGAAGCTCTTAACACAGACCTCGTATGCGATGCTATCAACACAGCTATGCGTGAGCTCTTCCTTCAGATTGTATACGGACGTACACAGAGCGCTTTCTCTGAAGGCGGTCTTGTAGTAGGTGCTGGCCTCGAAGACCTCGGTAAGGGTCTTATCAGCCAAATGGGTACACTCTATGGCACAAAGCTTAAGGGTACTCGTTACCTCCAGCTCACCGAGGGTTACATTACTAAAATGTACCTTGACAAGGATGATCAAGTTATTGGCTACGAATTTGTTCACATGGGCAAGTTCATGGACGCTATCAAGAAAGGCGTTGACGCCAACGAAGCTCTTAAGAGTGTAACAGGTCACTATGGCCGCACTACCGCTGAGCAGGGCGCAGTTAAATCTATTGACCCACGTAAAGATTAAGGAGGAACACAAAAATGATTAGAGAAGTAAAGTTTGAAAGCCAAGACCGTCGCATGAAGCAGATTCTTGCTGCTCTCAACAAGCACGGCATCAAGGATATTGAAGAGGCTAACCAGATTTGCGAATCTTACGGCATTGATCCTTACATGGAGTGCGAAAGCACACAGATGATCTGCTTCGAGAACGCTAAATGGGCTTACGTAGTAGGTACTGCCATCGCATTGAAAGAAAAGGCTAAAGACGCTGTTGAAGCTGCTGAGTACATTGGCGAAGGTTTGCAAGCATTCTGCATTCCTGGTTCTGTAGCTGATGATCGTAAGGTAGGTATTGGCCATGGTCGTCTCGCTGCTCGTTTGCTCTCACCTGAGACAAAGTGCTTTGCATTCCTTGCAGGTCATGAGAGTTTCGCTGCTGCTGAAGGTGCTATCAAAATCGCTCAAATGGCTAATCAAAGCCGTCCCGCTGACAAGCCCCTCCGTTGCATCCTCAATGGTTTAGGTAAGGACGCTGCTATGATTATCAGCCGTATCAATGGCTTTACATATGTACAAACTAAGTTTGACTACTATACAGGCGAACTTAAGGTTGTTAAGGAAACTGCTTATAGCGATGGTCCCCGTGCTAAGGTAAACTGCTACGGTGCTGACGATGTTCGCGAAGGTGTTGCTATTATGTGGAAGGAAGACGTAGACGTTTCAATCACTGGTAACTCTACTAACCCCACTCGTTTCCAGCACCCTGTTGCAGGTACTTACAAGAAGGAACGTGTACTCGCTGGTAAGCCTTACTTCAGCGTAGCTTCAGGTGGTGGTACGGGTCGTACTCTTCACCCCGATAACATGGCTGCTGGTCCTGCTTCATATGGTATGACTGATACTATGGGCCGTATGCACTCTGACGCTCAGTTTGCTGGTTCTTCTTCAGTTCCTGCTCACGTTGAGATGATGGGCTTCCTCGGTATTGGTAACAACCCCATGGTAGGTTGCTCTGTAGCTTGCGCAGTTAAGGCTGACCTCGCTCTCAACAAGAAGTAATTGATAGTCTTATCAGTTTAAAATAATAAATCCTCCATAGTCCAACTGCGGATTATGGAGGATTTTTTTGTAAATGGGGGGCCTAAAAGTCATTCATTTGCCTCCTTTTACTCTATTACAGTTGCGGCAAAGCATTTGGCAGTTTTCTGCGATGGTAGTGCCACCTTCACGCCATGGTTTTATATGGTCTGCCTCCATATCTTCCAACTCGAAGTGCTTGCCGCAATGAGGACAAATGCCTTTTTGGCGTTCATAAGCCTCTCTTTTTTGTTTTTTGTCGAAGGTGCGAAAACTAAGGTCGCGTAGGTCATTACTCAATACATAGCGGTAAATGCCCGATTTCTTCATTATCTCGTCATCTTCCATGAGGTCATGTATCTGCTGCTCAAGTTTGTCAGTGTTGTAATCTTCACTGCCGAACTCATCAAACATCTCTCCCCAGTCAAGGCCCTTCATCTCCTTGCGGTATTTTGGGAAAGTAGACTTTACCCATATCATGACCTGCAGGTAGTATGCCCACAGCTTGTAGGCGTTATGGTCGTACTGATGAATTGCCATATATTTGTCTATAGGTGTGGTGTCTGCTATACCGTCATGGCGTGCCGCCCATTTCAAAGCTGTTTCCAAGTATGTCTGCTCCTCTAATTTTCCTGTCATATAGTCGCTGCCTACCTTATATGCCGCGCATCCATGCTTGCTGAAGTAGCGGCGTGCGTCCGTGACGAAGGGCCCTACATACACGGCGTTTCTCAACTCTTGGTCAAGCAGGCGCTCACCTGCGATGTTGATGACACGAAACCAGTCGAGTTTCTCCTTGTCAGTGCCTGTGCAGAAATACACTGTCAACTCGTAGTCGAGGAAATGCTGTTTTTCTTTATCTGTGAGATTGTCGAAATATAACACGGGGCGGTCTTTGTCGACAATGTTGAAGGCATGTTGGTAGTATTCGCAGATAGACAGTGTGCGTTGCTGTCCGTCTATCATTTCATAACTTCCGTCCCCCACAACGCTCCAATACATTATGTTGAGCGGAAAGCCTTTCAATATTGTTTCTATAACGGCTTGCTGTTGTTTCAAGTCGTAGCGAAACTCACGCTGGTATGGTGGGCGTATGTTTAGTTTGCCATGATAACCATAAACTCCATTATTGGGGTCGTTGGTGTAACCAGATATAAGGTCGCGTATTGCTATTGATTTAAGTTCGATGTTCATAAGTTGAATTTTATGGTACGGTAAGTCATGCTCTTTTTCTTATAAGTATTCTGGCATAGCAACCAATGAGCTTTTCTTTGTCATTACGATAGCATAACTTGCCTTTGCGGAAACTCTTGTCCTCACGGAACAATGCAGCGCATTGCTCTGCCGTCAGATTGGCGCTCACTCCACATTCCACGCCAAGCTCTCCACCATTGCCTATGCCTATTATCTCGAATTGGTCGGGATTGTATTTGTCCATGAATGTGATGGGAACTCCCATTACGCCATCATAATCACAAGGTATCAACTCCGTCTTTGAAACCTCAATGGCATCATAATTGATGTATTGAGGATATTCGTCGGGAGTATAGCTTTTGTATAGGATGAGGTTTTCGTGGCGTTCTTTGTAATCGGGGTTGGTGAACCAACGAACACCTTTTACTCTAATAAACTTCATTCCGTTGTCATCAATTCCACATCCTGCTGCTTTTAACTCGTAGTCAGCAGGAACCCAAAATTTTCTATCACCACTGTGGATGCTTGCTCCAAGCCAAACCTTATTACTTTGGACAAGTGGAAAAATTTCTTTATATGATAAAGCGTTTACATTTCCTATAACTATAAATTTCTTTCCATATTCCATCAACTGCCCTATATATTCCCTAAACAACGAGAAAGGAGGATTGGTCACCACAATATCAGCCTCTTTCAGCAGCTCAATACATTCCTTGCTGCGAAAGTCACCGTCGCCTTTAAGTGGCTTTACCCCTATTTCCTCAGCATCGGGGATACTGTTGCCGTTCTTGTCGCCTTCATACACGAGATACACAGCCTGTTCGCTTTTGTTTTGGCTGAATAGGTCCATGTCTTGATTCTTGTAGCAAGTGGTTATGAGTTTCTTCAATCCAAGAAACTCGAAGTTATAGGCGAAATAAGTGAAGAAGTTGCTCACGCGAGGGTCATCGCAGTTACACAGCACCGTCTTGCCGCGAAAATGCTCACGATAATGGCGTAGTTCGTTATTGATATCCTCAAGTTGGGTGTAGAATTCGTCTTTCTTGGCAGCTTTTGCTCTGTCTATGCTTCTTTTTGCCATAAACGTATAAGATGGATAGTTGTGTGAATTATTAGCACGAACTATCAATCACGCCAAGACGCAAAAAGGGCGTGATGCTCCTTATTGCGTTCAGCTATGAGGCAGCCTCGGAATGGAAACCTCAATCAACCAAATAAGAATACACCACGCCTATGCGTGATGCATTGCTAATATACGGTTGATTAAGGCATCCCATACCGAATGCCTTATCACAATTATTTCTGCTACGTTATTTCCAATAAGTTTCCGAGGCTTTTGGCTGAACGCGAAATAATAGCGA
>URDV01000095.1 GCA_900546605.1 uncultured Prevotella sp. | reverse complement strand
ACTGAGCGTAGGTTTCAAAATCGGCAAAAAGACATGCTCAATTCATATCATTACTAACTAAAAAAACTGCTCAACTTATTTTTTACCATTACTAAGTACCTCATTGTTGCAGTAGAGGCCACAGAACTATGTAAAACATGCACAAATTAACGACCTGCTGACGAATAGAAGAAAAAATATACATTTCACCCTATTTCATCTATAAAATATCCTCTTGTAAAGACGAAGCCCTTTATATATATCACTACGAAACGTAAAGATAGATTGTGTGTTACAAAAATATTAAGCTATTTACTTTGCATACAAAGTATAATCACTTACCTTTGCAACACTGAAAGAAAGTTTCTTCTTGATTTCCTTGACGCTCTTAGTTTAAATCTAACCAAATGCAACACATAGTAGACGACATAGAACAATTGGCTCAGCAGCTGCCACCCATCACACTCAAAGAGATGGCTGGTATTAGACTTATGAACCGTACAGACCAAAAGTATCTGACCGATGTCAGTACGCTCAAGGAACTGCTACGGCTCACTCAGGGAAGCTATTATTCGCAAGAGATTGCTGGGGCACGTGTTAGCCCCTATGCCACTACTTATTGGGACGATGCCGAAACACACCGCATGTTTCGACAGCACGAAACGGGACATAAGCCTCGTCAAAAGGTAAGAGTACGCACCTACATCAACTCTAACATAACCTTTTTAGAGGTAAAAAAGAAGGATAACCACGGCAAAACGGCTAAAAGCCGCGTAGAGGTGCCTTCGCTCGATGCTGTGATGCACAAGGGAGCAGGCGGAGACTTTCTAAAACAGCAAACGGGCTTGCAACTCAACCAATTGGCTCCTGCCGTGGGCAACCGCTTTAACCGCATTACGCTGGTTAACTTTGACAAAACGGAACGTTTGACCATTGACTTCAACATTTCGTTCTACAACTACCAAACGGAACAAAGGGCTGCTATGGATAACATAGTGGTGATTGAACTCAAACGCGATGGACGTTGCCCATCACCCATTTTACCCTTGTTACGACAATTGCGCATTAAGCCAGCAGGCTTTAGCAAATATTGTGTGGGAGCTTCGGTTACTAACCCTGGCCTACGTATTAATCGCTTTAAAAAGCGTTTAATCAAAATACGCAAAGTGGCAGAGCGCAACTACCCCGATAATGCTCTTTCAATGTAGATTACTAATTTATAAAACCCATCTTACACTAAATAACTTACATACAACACCGATGATTGACCTTTCATCTTTTCACATCATGCCGCTCATAACGAGCCTTGTCATCAACACTTTGGTAACTTGGATTGTAGTTCACTTTTTTTACTACCCCAAGGGACGTCGCCGCGATTATTATTTCACCTTCATATTGCTGAGCGTAAGCATATTTATGCTGATAGCCTTGCTCATGCGCGATGCTCACGATGTGGGCATTGGAGCCGCATTGGGGTTGTTTGCCATTTTCGGCATCATACGTTACCGCACCGAGAGTGTACCTATTCGTGAAATGACATACCTCTTCTTTTTGGTAGCACTGAGCGTTATTAATGGCAAATGTGGTGGATCAATTTTGAGTTGGCCTGAAACAGCTGTTATCAACATCATCTTTTTGGTGTGTGTGTGGCTTTGCGAAAACTTCCTCACTTCAAGCCACGAAGGCTGCAAGTATGTGAAATATGACAACATCGACCTCATTAAACCCGAACGCTATGACGACTTGAAGGAGGACCTTGAAGAGCGACTCGGACTGCAAATTACACGCATTGAGGTGGGTGCCGTTGACTTCTTAACGGACATGACCATGCTACGCGTATTTTATCTCGATCCCGACAACCGTATCAAAAATGTGGATCGCATGACAAAAATACCCAAGGACAACGAGTAAACATAGTGTATTACTTATGAAGAAAACGCTCTTACTGACTGCGCTTGCTGCACTCAGCTGGCAAGCAGCACATGCCGACGACTACGGCCTTTGGCTTGATATGGCAGCCCAAAAGAACTTTAGCAAAAAGCTATCGGCTTCAATTGAGGCTGACCTTCGTGGCGAAAACCAACTGCGCGACTTTACACGTGCCAGCATTGGCTTAGGAATGGACTATAAACCCACCAAATGGTTCTCATTAGGAGTGGGCTATAGCTTTATTGCTGACTATAACTTGAGCGAAACAAAGGTGTGGATTGGCAAGAACTCAGGAAAATTTAAAGGCTACAAGGTGGATGATGCCTATTGGCGCAACAAGCACCGCGCCACAGTGGATGTAACAGGTAGTCTGCCTTTAGGACGCTTTACGCTCTCGCTACGCGAACGTTATCAATACACTCACTTTGTCGCCACCACCACTGACCGCACAGAGTATAGCGGCGAGATAACCAACCCCAATGGGTTCACAGGCGAAAAGTATGCTTTCAACGATAAATACTTTAGTAGCATGGAGCGTACTGACGACAGAAAAGGAGCCAAAGATCGCCACTACTTGCGCTCACGCATTGGAGTGGAGTACAACATTCGCCATTGCAACTGGACTCCCTATGCCACCTATGAGTTTAGCAATGACTTGAGCAATGGTTTACACCTTGACAAGCAACGTCTGACTGTGGGAACGGAACTAAAAGTGGGCAAACAACACAGATTTGACTTTGCCTACGTTTACACACACGGCATGGACGATGACAACGGCAACGACAACCTGCACGTGCTGAGCATTGGTTATAAGTTTAAGTTTTGAAACCACACTACTGAGATGTGTTTGTACCAAGAACGAGCTTTAACGAGCATTGCTCTTATGCGCTCTCATTTACGAACTTAGCTGCTACGGCTTCGCCCACTACGCGTGTTTCTTACACATCTCTATTACACTACATACGCTTATGAAACAACTTATCATGACCCTTTTGCTGGGCGGTGCCTCACTTGGCGCATCTGCCCAAAGCTATGAATATCTTACCTTTCAAAAAGTGAGTGGCGATGAATTTTCAATGGCTATTGACCACTTAAAAATAACTTTCGACCAGGGTAACCTTACGGCTACAGATGGTAGCAAAACGGTGAGTGTGGCATTGAACGACATGAACAAAATGTTCTTTACCGCCACCCCGACGGCTATTGACCAAGCTACCACTGACGAAGCTACACAAGTGGCCGCCAACATTGTTAATGGACAACTGCACGTAACAGCACCTACGGGCAGTAAGGTATGCGTTTACGACATGGGGGGCCGACAAGTAAATGCTCAACACCTGACTAAGGGTACTTACTTGGTGCGCATTAATAACACTACGCTCAAAGTTTTGGCACAATGAAACACTTCCTTTTCCTTATAGCAGCTGCGGCTTTGACTACAACTGCGAGCCAAGCACAATCATTAAAGGTGTATACCGGACACACAGCCATTGTTTTCCCTGCATCGGCTGTGGGCGATATGCAATACGCAAGCAACTCACTGAGTATTGGCAATTATGATGTGCAGCTATCGGCCGTTGACTCTGTAGTAGTTGATCGTTCTACAGCTCCCACAAAGAGTGTGGTGGTGGAATATAATGATGCCCGCGGTGCCTTTGTTACCTTGTCATCAGACGTAGCTAATTTCTTTGATGTAAGCCAAGTGACGGGCAACCATGTAACCTTGGTAGCCAACAACAACTTGGCCGATGAGGTAAACTATGTGTTAACTGGTACTACCACACAAGGGTCGTTCTACATGGATGGCGAATACAAGTCGACCATTACGCTCAACAACTTGCACATTACCAATCCCGACAGTGCGGCCATTTGCATTGACAATGGCAAACGCATTAACGTGGTGTTGACCGATGGCACCACCAACTCGTTGGTGGATGGAGTAGCAGGGCCACAAAAGGCTTGTTTCTTCATTAACGGCCATGCTGAGTTTAAGGGAGCTGGCACGCTCAACATCACAGGCAACACCAAGCACGCTTATGCCTCAGATGAATACACTTGGTTAAAACCCACTACTGGCACCATCACCATTACGGCTGCTGCTGGCGATGGCTTGCATGTTGACCAATACTTTAAAATGGATGGTGGCACGCTCAGTTTTAATAGCATACAAGGCGACTGCATTGATGTGAGCATTACTAAGGATGCTACCGATGAGTATAACGGCCAAGTGTTTATTAATGGTGGTACACTTAACCTTACTGTTGCAGCCGATGATGTGAAAGGGCTGAAGTCAGAGTCCGACATGACCATTCAAGGTGGCACCATTCATGCTGACGTTACGGGCAATGGTTGCAAAGGCTTTAGCGTAGGTGGCAATTTGCTCATTGGCCAAGCTGAAGGAGCTACCACAGCCATCACCATGAATGTAGCGGGTACTACTTATCACAAAGGTGAGATCGATGAATCAAAATGTCGTGGCATTAAGGTGAAAGGCAATTACACTTTAGCTGGAGGTTCTATCAAAATGAACGTAACGGGCAAAAAGGCCAAGGGCATTGCCATTGACGGCACATACAGCCACACTGGGGGTACTACTAATGTGCAGCCTGAATAACGCACACTTACATTAGCAAACAATCGTTATAGCGTAAGCATCTGAATTTATAAGATAACTTATTTCGGATGCTTACGCCATTTTTTTTACATCGTCTACATGTGAACAATCAACTCACTAAAAAGAGGAATGCATTGTTGCCCCTTTATATGCAAAAAAGGTAACAAGCACTCCTTTGAGTTTTATGTTTAGATTAAATGGTTGCTAAAAGAAAAAATCAATGTTTTAAAGCACTTAAAATTCGTATTAAATGTCACTGCTAATGCCCATTATAAAGTCAATAGTATCAAGCCAAATGTATTGTGTTATGGTGTTCATAACAATCAGAATTATTAGGCTGAGTACAAAAGCGTACAGTTTTTTCTCATAGTAGCAAATAGCTCCGAGTAGTATGCCGACAGTGGCTAACACCAACAAGTAAGCATAGTAGAGTGTGCTACAATAAAAGAGAATGTGCATAGGCAGTTGAGGCAACCATCGTCCCAGTAAAAGGCCACCGCAGATGCTTAAAAAAGCGGCTTCACCGTCCACTTTAAATTTGTCTAAGCAATACCAAGCCAGAGCGAAACTGCAAATAGAATTGATAATACCAGCCAAATACTCATTAATGGCCATGGGCCACCATTCAAGGGCAGCGAATGTTAGGAATGAGAGACCAAAACTTATCCAAAAGTTTTTTTTGATTTTTGTAGCGGTAAGCATATTGACAATGTAGTTAGTCATGTACCTAAGGGGTGTCCATAAATTAGTTTATATTGTTGAGCATTCTTTTTATTCAGTTTGACCGCTTTTACTGCTCAAACTAATTGATAGGACACCCCTTTAAGTAAGTTATTTTACTGAGGGCCTTTAATGTAAATACGTATTAAACCAAATATCCCAACCTTTGTATAGTACAGTGGTAGTTAGGATAAATAAGATAAAACTTAAGACATAGGTTACAATATTCCTTTTCTTATAGCAAATAGCGGCCAAAAGAGTGCCTATAATCGCAGATATAAGAAAATATAGAGAATAATAAGCGTCATTGTACATTAAACACACAGGGAGAATTAAAATACAACGTCCTAATATTACACCCATACAAATACTGCTATATTGCGGTTCGTTTTTAACTTTAAAGTACTGTAAGCACCCTAATGTAATAACAAAATTATTTACAAAACTAATACAAGTTTCACCATATCCTGATTTATCAATGGCAAGAACCCAACTTGTGCAGAAGAGGAAAACCAATAAGGAAATTCCAAAACTTCTCAAAAAAGATTGTATTGTCGTAACATTCATAGTTTAAAGTGTTTGTGCACATCTTCCTGTGCAGTCCATGAGCCAAACAATGCCACATCCAAAGTCTGTTCCATTTACCCAAGCATTAGCTTTGGGATTACAACTGTAAGATGGCTCTTCATTTTGTGAACATGCTATAAACGAAGTTAGTGCTATAATTATCAAAGCGCCAATAAATGTTTTTTTACGTTTCATACGTTAGAAGCATTAAGTGATTTAAACTTTAGCCTACTCTGTTTTTCGCTTTTCGGCAACTGCGAATGTCTTTACAATCCCGGGATGTTTTTGTACGCTGCAAAAGTACGAAACGCCATTTTTTATCAATAAATTTTTATAAACTTGCGGTCACTTTTTCCTTTATATAAGTTTATTAAAGTTTAGAATCACTTTGAATTAATTGATTATCAGTACATAATAAAGTAATAACAAAGCATTGATTTTTCAATTAAAAAAATTAACTTTGTATCATAAATGCCATCAAGAATCCCATTAGAATACTTCCGCAAGGCCAAGCCGTTCAATGTACTTACGCATTATTAGACTAAGCACAATAATCAGTTACACATTTATTACAACACGTAGTTCGCGTCACTGAATGTTGCAAAGTTATGATGACAGAAAACGAACTAACGTATTCTATAACCTCTTTTAAAGAGTTCTTTAACTGGCAGCATAAAGTTGTTTAACCATTATTTCAACAAATTGTAAAACACAATTGAGTATGAAACACCTCATATACTTTATATTAAGCTTGTTTATTATTACTTTCTGCTCTTGTCACAACCGTACAAAAGCCGAAATGCCAGCAACTTTTACTAATGCTATATCATATATAAACACCAATCCTGCTAAAACAGCAGAATACTTAAAATTGATGGCTCCAGATACTATTAATATGAAACGAGTCAATTACCTGTGCTATTGGCTTTACAGAACTTATGCTGAGAGTGAAGCTGGCATTACCAAAATACCCTTTCATAGAGCCGAAGTATTAGAAAATGCTTTTGGCAGAGCAAGTGTACCTGATAGTCTACGTATGTTGGCTACCTATTTAAAAGCAGGTGCTTTTCGTGATAGTGGCGATTTGCCGCAAGCTGCAGAGCTTTATCTATCAATAATAAAATACGGTAAAAAACATCATTTCCTATTAGACCCATTAATGGCTCGTTGCTATAAGCAGTTAGCCAAATGTTATGAAGGAGTTTCTTTATATCAGTCAGCCATTGAAGTACTAACCGAAGCTACGCAAAACGTAAAGGGGCAACAATTGGCTGATATGTATGAAAGCTGTGCTGATTGCTATAAGTTGTTGCAGCAATATGATAGTGCTGCTATGCTAATGCAAAAGGCTTGTAATGTACCTCATTTGCCAGAGGAGAAACGCAATGAGCTAATGATAGAAAGAGTTACGTTTGATGTTGCCTTGAATCATAAAAAAGACGTTATTAATTGCAAGGACGCTCTGTTTGCTATTAATGAACAACAGGTGCCAACTTCTAAACTGCCCAATATTCATGAAGCTAAGGCTTTGTATTTTGAAAATATCGGCCGTAGCGATTCTGCAAACACTTATTGGCAACAAGTTCTTGCAAAGGGTAGCTTGCCTATGCGTCAGCGTGCAGCTAAACATTTGCTAATATTAAGCGTAAAACAGAGCAATAGTGAACTTGTTAAGCGGTATGCTAACTCATTTAAACAACTAACAGACTCTGTAATGCACACGGCTGAGGCACAAAGGATGCAACAAGTGAACAATGCTTATGACTATCAATTGCAGCAACGTAAAATGATTGAAACGGAACGTCAAAGTAATAACAAATTGTTGATATCGCTACTTGTATGTGGCTCTTTGTTGATCATTGTTGTGGTAATGACTATTTGGATGATTCAAAGAGAACGTAAGCATGCTATTGATATGTTTTCGAAACAAACCGAGATTGATACAATGTCCCAAGCTGCTGGCAAATTGCAATTAGAATTGCAGCAATTGCACGATGAAGACTTTAAAAAAGCGGTTGAAAATATGCCTAAGTTGAAGCAAATGTTGCTGGACGTTGAGGGGGAAATGCCTACACAATTGTGGGGAATGCTTTGTAAAATTGTTGATGCTATCTATCCGCAGTTATCCGTAAATATAGGGAAAAAATTGCCTGACATTTCAGACAAACAGCAAAAAATAGTCTATCTACTTTGCATTGGCATACCCAATAAAAACATCGCAATATTGCTCAATACCACACCACAAAATGTGTTTGGCTACAAAAAGAGAATTAACCTACGATTGTCAAAAAGAGAGGCCTTAACGACACTCGAAGAGAAAGAACTCTATTATAAATTGCGAGGCAAAATGGCTGAATAATTGCTATTGTCTCAATTCCTTTTCAAAAAATTTGAAACAATAGTTCGCTACAGATATTGAAATCATCTAAACTTTTATGAAGTTCAAGATTTGCCTTTATTTTTGAAGCATTTTTTTTATAAGATAGGCTGCACCTCAGCAAAAATCTCAAGCAAGCTTGGCTTTTTGCATTCGGTTTGCACTATCTTTGG
>URDV01000094.1 GCA_900546605.1 uncultured Prevotella sp. | reverse complement strand
ACTTGAGTATAGTACTCAATGGCACATGAGCATAGTACTCAATGGCACTTGAGCATAGTACTCAATGGCACTTGAGTATAGTACTCAATGGCACTTGAGTACACGAAGGATTTGCCTGATTGTATCAACATAGTCAATCACGCGGCAAGAAATCTTTAGTTTCGAACTCGTATAGTTCGGTGGCTTCTCGAAGCTTCTTCTTTATATAAGTCACCGCTAAATGGGGTGAAAGAACTCTAATACCCGGTCCGTAACTCATCAGTACAGAATACATTTCAAAATTCGGTACCACGCAAATGCTAAAGATACAACTATGGTCAGCTGGGTTAGTACTAACAAGTTGCTGCGAGGAGTGAAGCGGTTTCGTCTGGATGTATTGGCTCTGCTCAGCAGTAGCCCAAAATGTGATGAAGAAAGGATGAGCGCCCAGATTTTTGCTCACCCCAATCACATCGTCAAAAAAATGTGCAGCATCAAACCGTGGATTCTCGCGAAATGGTACATCACAAGGTTCTACAGACTGAATGCGGTCGAGTGCAAGATTATAAAGAACAAGGTCTTTGGCTTTAGATCCAAAAAGGAACCAACGATTGCGAAACTCCTTAAGCAAATAGGGAAATAACACATACTCAACAGGTTTGCGTGCCGAAAACGACTGGTAACGAATGCAAAGCGTTTGTTTATGAGCTATATAATTATATAACGGGCTGAGCAAGCGGAGTCCACGAAGATTAGGCACGCTATCAAAATGAATGATGGGTTTGCGACGCTTCTGCGTAATTGACAACTTATCTTGCAAACGATTGACCACATCGGATATTTCGACAAATTGATCAAAGTCCTCCAACTGTCGCAGCAAGTCTACGGCCTCTTGCATCACTTCGCAATCTGCATGTGAAAGAGGCATATTGATGATGGAATATTCGGGGTCGGCATACCGATAGTACTTATGGTCATACACCTCGATGGGAGCATTATACCCCAATTTGTCGGAGCGCATTATCTGCAAATCGTTCTGTACCGTACGCAAACTCACACCTTTGCTTATGCCCTCGCAGTCGTAGAGTGCATCGCTACAAGCCTCGACCAAGTCGTCAATGGTCCATCGACGAAAATGGTTGCGAAGGCAATTGTCAATAGTTTTATAGCGAATCAAAGCATTTTTGTTAACTGGCATAGCTTCAAGATTATGATTATACGAAAGCAAATGTAGCACTTTCTACGCAATGTTTCTGCGCAGACATAAGATAAATCACTTTTTTCTTAAAAATTCATCATTTTTTTCTTGTTACGCAAAAACATTGCGTAGCACTATTATTACTTTGCACTCGCAATCGGGAAATGCTCGGTTGCCCCCGCTGAGCTATACGCACCACCATTATTCACATTATGAACGGCCCCATACTTTATAGGAACACGTCCTATTATATATAGCATTGGCAGATGTGTTGGTTAACAGGTTAACAGGTTAACAAGTTGACGGGTTAACAAGTTGACGGATTAACAGGTTAACAGGTTAACAAGTTGACAGGTTAAGCAAGAAACTCCGCCAATAGGTATATAAGGCTTGCTGTAAGGACATAGTCAGAAATTTTGATAGAAAGACATGTTCCTCAAATGCTATGAACTATGGTTGTTCACAAATACACTCAAAGTTTTATGCAAATAAAAATGATGAACGATTGGCCCGTGATGATATGGGCTGACAAGGTGGAAAAATCGGCCATGGAACAGATTGCTAATCTTACTACACTGCCTTTTCTGTTCCACCACTTAGCCATTATGCCTGACGTGCACACTGGCAAAGGTATGCCAATAGGCGGGGTATTAGCTTGCACGGATGCCGTTATACCCAACGCTGTGGGGGTAGACATCGGTTGCGGTATGTGTGCCGTAAAGACCAATTGGCATGTGGCTGACATATCAACTGAGGTTATGCGCAAAAGCATTATGCGAAACATTCGCAAACGAATTCCCTTAGGCAAGGATCATCACAAACAAGCACAAGACGATAGTTTGCTTCCGCAAGGGCACGACATCGACCGACTCGAAATAGTAAAGCGTAGGCAAACATCTATCTTAAAAGAAATTGGCACACTGGGCGGAGGGAACCACTTCATTGAGTTACAAAAAGACGAGAAGGGTTTGCTATGGATTATGATACACTCGGGCTCGCGCAACTTGGGCAAACAGGTTGGCGATTACTACAACCGAAAAGCTACAATGCTCAACGAGCGATGGTATTCGCAAGTTTCGCCGAGCATTGGCCTTCCCTTTCTGCCGTTACGCACAAAAGAGTTTACCGACTATTGGGCTGAGATGCAAT
The DNA here is from genome assembly GCA_900546605.1 of uncultured Prevotella sp. Classification (GTDB taxonomy): domain Bacteria; phylum Bacteroidota; class Bacteroidia; order Bacteroidales; family Bacteroidaceae; genus Alloprevotella. The sequence goes on along the minus strand of URDV01000094.1, from coordinate 6,139 downwards.
ACTGCATAGACTTTGCTCTGTGTAACCGAAGCGTGATGATGATGCGCATTGAAGAAGTTTTGGCCGATGCGCTGCCTGGCATTTCGTTTGAGCCCATGATTAACATTGCCCATAATTATGCCGCTTGGGAAAGGCATTTTGGCAAGGACGTGATTGTTCACCGCAAAGGTGCTATCTTAGCCCGCAAAGGCACAACGGGTATCATTCCTGGGTCACAAGGCACTGCTTCATACATTGTTGAAGGTTTGGGCAATCCTTACTCTTTCTGTTCATGTTCGCATGGTGCAGGCCGCTTGATGTCGAGAACAGCAGCCATTCGGAGTCTTAACATGAACAAGGAAGTGGAGCGACTCAATTCTCTTGGCATTGTACATGCCATTCGTTGTCAGGACGATATGCAAGAGGCTTCAGGGGCCTATAAAGACATAGAAACCGTTATTAGCAACGAAGCTGACCTTGTACGCGTCAAAACTCGATTGCTGCCCGTAGCTGTAATTAAGGGATAACAGCGCATTACAAATACGCAGAAGATGTTTTTTTTCTCGGCACATAATCATAAAGGAGGACTAAGCTATTTCATACTTCAGCATTACTAGCAACGCATAGTGCCATTCCCAATGATGGGAATAACAATGATTAGTAATTTCCTCCTCTTTTACACATTAAAACAAGATGGTCAAAGGTTGACTTACTTCAACATCAGCCTTTATAGTCAGCCCATTACCATTTTGTTTCGCCGCGATAGCTCAATAGGTAGAGCAATTGTTATTTAAGTGTGATTGAATTTCCTCATCTTGACAAGGACCAACCATCACATACTCCACAACAGTGTGTTGCAGGTTCGAATCCTGCTCGCGGCACGCTATTCTCAAAGTCACAAAGGAGGCTTACTCCTAACGGTCTACTTTATCCTGGACTTTCGCCAACCAGGGAAGACTCCTAATAGCCTTGAGATTATTAAGTTCAACAGGTCTAAGAACGACATACTCCACACTATAATTCAGTTTAGGACTGGAACATACATGTCATTCCATTACCTTTTATATTTCATGCAAATGAAAAACGACAATTTACAAAGAATTGCATTACGCTATCGAGCCCTATATTTGAATATTGAACATAACCAAGTTGACCCCGAAGCTAAACCCAATCCCCCCATATTGGCCTTCATTGCTCGATTGAGGGAAAACGGCTTCTGCGTAAATGAAGAGTTGCTTCATGCACTATGCATGGTGAATGCCACAGAGTTAGCTAAAATTACCACCATTATAGATGACGTGATGGGAGTAAAACTTAATTGGGCTACACTTGTTAAGGGATGGGATGTGCCTACGGGTGAAACACAAGCCGACCATCTCATCACCTTCTTTGCTAACCTCATGGGGGGAGCTAAAGCAGGATTGAAAGGTAGCACGTTACCTTGCGGCTGTTTCATTTCTGAAGGAACATTTCCCCTTGAGCGCTACACGGGATGCCCCTTCTGTGGAACACCCTTCACAACAGCCCATTTTGTATATAAAGGTCAAGCATCAAAACTGAAAGAACTCCGACTAGTTACCGAGGATGATTTAAAACAAGTATATTACTCGCTTCTCATATCGCCTACACCACTTGACGCTTCACAAAAAGACTCGTTCGAAAAATTAATTGACATCTATGGCTTACCAAGTAACGCAGAGATTAACATGAAGGAAACTGCTATGCTTGCAGTAAAGCACCTCATGGCAAACGGACAACAAGCCCAGGCTCAAGTGTTGCTTAAAACACCTACCGACATTCTGCGCTACCTATGGTATGAAAAGACAGGATACGTGCAAATTATTGAACCAAGGACACTTATAGCACAAGCACGCCGATTATACTACCACATGTTTGGTCCGCTCAACCAAAGCCATCAAGCGGGAGAAGAGATGAAAAAGAAGCTCAAGTTGAAGTACGACCGCAAGCATTGTCAATGCGTGGCTTCATGGCTCAATAACCTTGCGCTATCGCCCCAACAAGCTACAGAAAATATGAATGCTAAACGCGGTATGTGGGTACGCATGATTCATGCACTACGTTTGGGAGAATACTCACGCCGCAAAGGGTATGAGCACTTAGCTGAGATGCTTGATGCGTTCTATCGTCAAGAGCACCCCACATGGCTTGGCCGCTTGCAGCAGGCTCGTGACAATCGCGACACTCAGGCCGTGCTACATATGCTCAAGCAACGACCAGGACTTTTTGCTCGAAGCCTTTTTGCCTCAATGCTGCGATTGGGGTGCGAAGAAACAATGAAAGCCTTCGAAGAAGTGGCCGACCAATTGCCTTCACGTTTACTTTTATCACTAGGTAATGCGGCAGAAAAATATTTTGACCCTGAAACGGCACGCACAGCGCATCCTATCACAGGTTATACCATCTCTATACCTAACAACAAGTTGCTTTCACTTTACAGCCCTACCGAGCTTAAAGCTATGGTGGCAAGGGTGAAGCAATGCTACGTATTTTCATTAAAACATCGCTTTGCAGCCCAAGCAACCGAGTCCAAGAGCATTTATATTGCCCCTACGCTATTCGACATTCCTATTAGCGTGGGTGATCGATCAGCCACTATACAGGACACATCATGTGCACTTATGGGAACGCGTTTTCACGTAGAGGGAGACGCCGTACGCCTGTTTCTGCAATGGGGGAAGGGCTTACACGCCCAACCTCTTGACATGGACATCAGTTGCCGCATTGCTTTCGAGAATGGGAGAACAGAAGACTGTGCCTACTACAATCTGAAGGCTACGGGAGCTAAACATGGAGGCGACATACGTGCCATACCTGAAATGGTGGGTACAGCAGAGTATATAGAACTATCTCTACCTATACTTGCTGAGTCTGGTGCAAAATACGTCACCTTCACGGCTAATGCCTATAGTTGCGGAGCTCTTTCGCCTAACCTCGTGGTAGGGTGGATGAACTCAGCTTTTCCCATGAAGGTGTCAAAAGATACGGGAGTGGCCTACGACCCTTCATGTGTGCAACACATGGTGCGTATCAGCGAGAGCAACCTATCACGCGGTCTGGTGTTCGGTGTTCTTGATGTTGACAGCCGAGAGATTACATGGCTTGAGATGCCATTTACCTTCCAAAATATTCAACGTTGCGACTTTACTGCCGTCAAGGCCTTACTGCAACGTTTGCGCAGTAAACTATCGGTAGGTCAACTACTCGAGATGAAAGCGGAAGCTCAACATCTAAAACCCGTAGCCTCTCCTTCTGAAGCCGATGAGGTCTACACCTACGAATGGGCACTTAACCCTGCCGAAGTGGGTGCATTGCTCTATATGTAAGAGACCAAACAAGGTCAGGCTTGCATCTATATAGCCCACACACACTTATTTTTATGCTCTGTTACATATCATTACATGCTACGAGCATTGCATTTTCACAGAACTTATTTTTTTGTGCAAAGCGACCTAATATGTATTGGTAGGCCGCTTTGCCTTTTTTTAAAAGACAAAGTGGTTGCACTTTTCAATAATACAAAAAAGTATTTGCATTTTTTGAATTACGCTCACCTTGCACTATCTTTGTATAAGATAGGCTGCACCTCAGCAGAATGTACAAGCAAGCTTGACGTTATACGTTCGCTTTGCACTATCTTTGCATAAGATAGGCTGCACCTCAGCAGAATGTACAAGCAAGCTTAACGTTATACGTTCGCTTTGCACTATCTTTGCATAAGATAGGCTGCACCTCAGCAGAATGTACAAGCAAGCTTAACGTTATACGTTCGCTTTGCACTATCTTTGCATAAGATAGGCTGCACCTCAGCAGAATGTACAAACAAGCTTGACGTTATACGTTCGCTTTGCACTATCTTTGCATAAGATAGGCTGTGGTTCTGCAATAAGTTCAAGCAAACTTGACGTTCTGCATTCGTGCAAAATAAAAAACATACACAATAACAACCCTAACATAACAAAAAATGAATGCTGAGAAATTTGGTTACAAAGTAAAAAAGTTCGACTTTCCCACGAAACGCTATTGTCAAACTTTAGATTTACGCAACGACCCTGCTCTAATTGAAACCTATCGCAAGCTACATGCACATGATGGCATTTGGCCTGAAATACTTGAAGGCATTAAAAAAGCGGGAGTGCTTGAAATGGAAATCTATTTGTTAGGAACCCGATTATTCATGATTGTTGAATTACCTGCCGATGCTAATTGGGACGATGTAATGAAGCGTATGGCAAGCTATCCGCGCCAAGCGGAATGGGAAACTCTTACGGCCCAATATCAACAAGCCAACGAAAATGCCACTTCTGACGAAAAGTGGAAACTAATGGAACGTATTTTTCATCTGTATGAAAAATAATAGTAAGTAGTTGTTCAAATTTACACTTAAGGGCAAAGCATTAAAGCAACTTTGATGCTTTGCTCTCTGTATTTTAACATGTTGGAGTTGAAGAATTGAGAAGTTAATGAAATTGACTTTGTAGGAATTGAAAAGTTGATAAACTTTCTTTTTACCTTTAAACTAACGCCTCATAAACTCAAGACTTACTTTCAAACTATAACGCAAGGGGGGAACTTGCATGTTTCTTTATGCGCTTCACGCATAAAGAGTGAAAGAGATAATAAGTATGTTCGAAAATTTGTTACAACAGATATGTCGAAATATGTTTTTGCGCTAAGCACCCCGACATGGATTGGGGAAAAACGCGCTTAGCGCGTATAATATATACAACAAATATCTTCAAAATATGAACAAATATATGTGATATATGTCATACGCGCTAAGCGCATATTTACCATCACTTGTGCTATACGTCGGAGTGCTTAGCGCAAAAACACGCTTATGACATATATCACACCTTCTTATAATGCAAACGCTTCAAAGCATTCAATCCAAACAACTTGATAAAAGTGCCCTTAGCCAAATTAAACATAAACATATAAAGCCAATAACCAATAGCTTGAGGCCAGCTACCACCATTATTCAGCACCACGTGAGTAATGTCATAGCGTTTAGCTATAGGACCAGCCTTTGAAACCCCACCTAAGCGGAACTCAGCAATATCTGCATCAACATACTTAAACTGAGCTCCACGTTGATAAAATCGTGTCAACAAATCATAGTCCATCATATACTTAAAAGCCAGATCATAACCACCAAACTTTTTATAAGCCTGAGGTGTTATGAAGGTACCTTGGTGAGCACAACGAATAGTCATAGGAGCCAACGGAAAGGCCATTGAAGGAGTTTCTCGACCGCGAAAGTTTGTATCAGGATTTATGATAATAACATTGCCCCTGTACACATCCGTTTCACCATCATACGCATCAGCCATTTTACGCAAGGCACCAGGCAACAACCTATCATCACTATTAATCATCACTATTAATTGCCCCTTAGCTGCAGCAACACCTTTATTAAAAGCATCACTTATTCCCTTATCCTTTTCAGACACAAAGTAACCAAGTTGGTCTTTATACTTTTCTATAATGCTAAGTGTACCATCATTACTACCACCATCTATGACCACATAGTCAATGTGCGCATAATCTTGCGACAGCACACTCTGCATAGTTTCATCTAAAGTAGCTGCACTATTATAACAAATGGTAACAACCGAGATAATTGGATCTTTCATTTTTCGATATTTTTACTTGAATGTTTAAAAGTCTCGAAGGCTTCAATTAAGTTGCGCGTGTTTTTATCGGCCCCCCTTAATTTCTTAAGCCACAACTTCGTTGCAGTCCACCACCAAAAGAGTTTACGCAATCTAATGTTATGTTTTTTTAAGTAATAGTCAGTTGATTGCAAGTAAGCCGCATAACGCTTTACTGGAACCTCACGACCATGTCCTTCAAGATGTATGATGGGAACACTTAGCACACACACCTTGCGATGTGAAATACGCTTCATAAGATCAGGTTCCTCATTACACAAAAATATGTTTTCATCAAAGCCACCAGCCTCTACAAATTTGTCACGACGCAAGCTAAAGGCAGCCCCCCAAGGCCAAGTTATACTATTAATGAAAGGAACTTTGTTAATGAAAAAATTAAAGCTAAAACGTTCAAGCAAGTGTAATAAAGGGAACAAGAACACATACTCGGGCATGTAAGAGTAAGAGTTATTCAAGTGGCCTTCACG
>URDV01000093.1 GCA_900546605.1 uncultured Prevotella sp. | reverse complement strand
TTAACCTGTCAACTTGTTAACCCGTTAACCTGAAATTCCGCCAACGGGTTAAGTAACTAAAATTTTCCTACTTCCCCTTATAGAAAGCGCATTTGAGTAATGTTTCCCTTCGAAAGGATATCTGAAAAACCAATACATGATTAAACAAACAATCAATAGTAGATAATTTTGAATTTCTATTTGCTATTCAACTGCAAAGCATGAAGTTGTCTAAACCTAAAAAGTTTAAATATGATCTTTGTCAGAAAAGTTTAGACGACTTCCATAACGCATGAATCATGAAAAACTTTCTAACCTTATTATTTTCGCTCCTTTGTTGTATAATAGCAGGGGCGCAAGTCACCGCTACGTCGCCACCTAACGATAATGCTTTCAATAGTGTAAGTTACAGGCCTCTGCCCCCATTGCAAGTGAATGGCACACAAGGCGTGTCGGCACCTTTTGCTGGCAACATAGGTAATAGCTTGTTAGTAGCAGGTGGTTGCAACTTTCCTAATGTGCCTGCTGCTCAAGGTGGGACGAAATATTTTTATGCTGACATTTATGAATTGTCACACATTGATGCACCTCATCAGCGATGGCATAAAATAGGACAATTGCCCACACCCTTGGCCTATGGTGTGAGTGTGAGTGTGCCGCATGGCATAGTGTGCATAGGTGGCACACCCGATGGCAAACGTAGTTCGGCAAGTGTGTATTTGCTGCACACGGATAGGCATCACAAACTATTGGTTGATACGTTGCCCCCTTTGCCCTTGCCACTTGACAACATGGCAGGTGCTTATGGTGGTGGCTACATTTATGTGGCAGGCGGACAGAGCAATGGACATGCGGTGAATGCGGCTTTTCGCTTGCGCTATCCTCGTGGAACGGCTTGGGAACGTTTGCCTGATTTTCCAGGCAGCGCACGTGTACAGCCTGCTGCAGCAGTGCAACACAATGCCACCACCAGTTGCTTTTATTTGTTCGGAGGTTTTTCACCTATTGAGAATACGCGTCCAGCAGTAGCTCACACTGATGGTTGGTGTTACAATCCAGTAGTGCATCAATGGGTTAAAATGGCTAACATTGTGCCACATGGCCGCACCCAGGCCATAACGTTGAGTGGTTCGTTTGGCATAGCGTCGGGTTGTGCCCATATAGTGTTTGTGGGAGGTGTGAACAAAGAGCGCTTTGAACGTGCTGTTAATATGCCTTTACTCATAGCACAAGCTGAGCGAGCCTGCAAGCAACAAGGAACACATGCTGCGCAAGCAACTTTGGCACAACTACAAGCTGAGCAGGCGGCCTATATGCGGCATCCCGCCCCATGGTATGAGTTTAATGACGAGTTGGTTATTTATCACACCATTACCGACACATGGGTCACAGAGAGTCAATCACCTTTATTGGCACGGGCTGGTGCAGCGGTTGTTGAATGTGGTCATGAGTGGATAGTGGTGAATGGTGAGGTGAAGCCAGGTGTACGCTCCACTGACGTAACGGCCATAAAGATGACCATGCGCCCTTCATTTGGTTGGCTCAACTGGGTAGTGCTCATTGCCTATTTGGTGGCAATGGTGCTGTTAGGCTATTACTTTATGAAGCGTGGTGGTGATGCTGATGACTTTTTTAAAGGTGGAGGCCGTATACCTTGGTGGGCTGCAGGCATAAGTATTTATGCCACAATGTTGAGTGCCATCACCTATATGGCATATCCAGCCAAGGCATATGCTACTAATTGGACGTATTACCCTATGTTGGTAACCATTCTGCTTGTGTCGTTTCCTGTTATTAAGTATTATCTGCCCTTCTTTCGTCGTTTGAACGTAACGAGTGCATATGAATATCTTGAACGTCGCTTCAATGCTCCCACACGGCTCATGGCATCGGCCCTGTTCATTATATTTATGGTAGCACGCATGGCCTTGGTGCTTTATTTGCCCTCATTGGCTTTAACGGCAGTTACGGGCATAAACCTTTACATCTGCATAGTGCTAATGGCATTGGTAACCATTGTTTATTGCACCATGGGTGGTGTCGAGGCTGTGGTGTGGGGCGATGTGGTACAAGGCTTCATATTGGTGGGAGGTGCCTTGTTTGCTGTGGGCTACCTTATATGGGGCACCGAGGGGGGTGTGCAAGGCTTTTGGCAAATAGGCATGGCCGACCATAAGTTTCGTATGTTCGATTGGAGTTTTGATTATCGCTCGGCTACCTTCTGGGTGATAATTTTGGGAGGCATAGCTAACAACTTAATATCCTACACAAGCGACCAAACAGTCATACAACGTTATCTTACCACTAAGGATGAAGCAGGGGCGCGCCATAGCATATTGCTGAATGGTGTAATGAGTGTGTTTGTTAGCATAGCTTTCTTTGCCATAGGTACGGGGCTATACACTTTCTTCAAAACGCACCCTGCAGAGTTAGACTTTACCATGGCCAAGGGCGACACTATATTCCCCTTTTTCATGATGAGCCAATTGCCACAAGGCTTGGCGGGTTTGCTCATAGCGGCTATTTTTGCTGCCACCATGAGCACCATATCGTCAAACATTAACTCTGTGGCTACTGCCTTTAGTGTTGACTTTTACAAACGATGGCATCCCACTGCTACCGATGGTGCTACACTCAAGGTGGCACGTCGCACTTGTGTTGTAGCTGGTGTGTTGGGCATGTGCATAGCTTTGCTCATGGCAACGTGGGAGATTCTTTCGCTGCTTGATTTCTTTCAAGAGATATTAGGACTTTTGTCAAGTGGCTTGGGTGGCTTGTTTTTGATGGGCATTTTCTTTCCTCGCATTGGTGGTCGTGCTGCTTTAGTAGGCTTTGTGTGTGGGGTAATAGCGGTGTTCTTAACACGTTACTTAACCGATGCCAGTTTTTTGCTTTACGGCTGCATAGGCATGCTCACCTCGGTGTTAGTGGGCTGGCTCGTCTCGTTGTTTATGAAAGAGCGTAAACCTTTGCCTGGCTTGTGTTGGCGCACAATTGAGGGTGGTCAAAAAAAATCTGAGTCACCCTTGACAAATAAGTAGGTGCTCATTCTGTAAACGCATCTTTCAATCGTCTCATTATCATTACCCGTAGGCGGAATTTCAGGTTAACGGGTTAACAAGTTGACAGGTTAACAAGTAAGTATGCTTTACACCACTTATTATGTTAAAGCAGAATGACAGGAAACTTAAAAAGCTTGGCAAACTTACCTGTAAACCCGTTAACTTGTCAACTTGTTTACTAATTCCGCCAACGCATTATCATTATAATATAGAATATGAACTTTCAACAATTAGCAGAACAATACAAGCATGAGTTGCTTGATAAGGTAGTGCCTTTTTGGCTCAATCACTCGCAAGATAAGGAGTGTGGTGGCTACTTTACTTGCCTTGAGCGTGATGGTAAAGTGTATGACACCGACAAGTTTGTGTGGCTACAAGGTCGTGAGGTGTGGATGTTTGCTACACTGTATAATAAAGTAGAAAAGCGTAAAGAATGGCTCGACTGTGCCATTCAAGGGGCTGAGTTTTTAATGAAACATGGTCATGATGGGCAATATAATTGGTATTTTGCACTCGACCGTGAAGGTAACCCCTTGGTTGAACCTTACAACATATTCTCTTACACCTTTGCCGTAATAGCCTTTGGCCAACTGAGCATAGCCACGGGTAACGAGGAGTATGCCGATATAGCCAAGCGTACTTTTGACATTGTGCTGTCAAAGGTAGATAACCCTAAGGGCAAGTGGAACAAGGCTGCACCAGGTGCGCGTTCGCTCAAGAGTTTTGCCTTGCCCATGATACTATGTAATGTGGCACTTGAAATTGAGCCTTTGCTTGATGCTGACTTTATGCAGCGTACCATCGATACTTGCATTCATGAGGTGATGGATGTGTTTTATCGTCCAGAATTAGGACTGATAGTAGAGCATTTAGGCACCAACAATGAACTGGTCGACTGCTTTGATGGTCGATTGCTAAACCCAGGACATGCCATTGAGGCTATGTGGTTTATTGTGGACTTGGGCAAGCGCTTACAACGCCAGGACCTTATAGATAAGGCTGTGCAGATAGCCCTTAATGAGGTAGAATATGGTTGGGACAGACAGTATGGAGGCATCTTTTATTTTATGGATCGTTTAGGTCACCCCTGTCAACAGTTAGAGTGGGACCAAAAGTTGTGGTGGGTGCATATTGAAACGCTCATTACGATGTTGAAGGGGTATCAACTAACGGGCAATGCTAAATGTTTGGAGTGGTTTGAACGTGTACATAACTATGTGTGGACACATTTTACTGATCCCGAATATCCCGAATGGTATGGCTACTTAAATCGTCGTGGTGAGGTACTCTTGCCGTTGAAGGGTGGTAAGTGGAAAGGGTGTTTCCACGTTCCTCGTGGCTTGTTTCAGTGTTGGCAAATACTTGAAACCCTAAAGGGGTGATGTTTCACATAAACGATTCAGCAAGTTTTTGGACTCGCTGTTGTCATATCGTTGATTGTAAGTAGGTATTCTTGGTTAACAGGTTAACGGGTTAACAGGTTAACGGGTAAGTATGCTAACACCACTTATGATGTTAAAGTCAGAATGGTAAGAAGCTAAAAAGAATTGACAAACTTACCTGTTAACCCGTTAACCCGTTAACCCGTTAACATGTTTACTAATTCCGCTAACGCGTAAATGCCTACTTATTATTAAATTTGCCGAATAAAAAATACAATAAAAGGGCGTTTAAATGCATTTTGAACACCCTTTAAAAGAAACACTACATGATAAGTTTAAAGAAAATAGTCCTTTCCATCGTTTTATTGTTGCCATTAGCAGGCAACGCACAGGTGGCAAACTTTCACATTGTGCCGTTGCCTAAAGAGATTATCCCGATGAAAACGGGTAATTTTGAACTGAATGCGCAGAGTGTGATTACTTACCCTAAAGGCGACAAAGAATTACACGAGAGCGCATTGCTCTTGGCTCAGTACATAAAAGAGGCCACGGGGTTACAACTATTTGTTACCTCAACCCCCGTGCCGAGTAATAACATACGCATTCATCGCCGTTTAAAGCAAGCAAAGTCCGAAGCCTACACCATACGTGTCAATAGCGAATTGGTTATGATTGAAGGCGCTTCGGCTGCGGGAGCCTTTTATGGTGTGCAGACTTTGCGTAAAGCCTTACCTGTGGGTAAAACTTCGCATGTAACATTGCCCAGTGTTGAGGTAAAGGACTATCCACGATTCAGTTATCGTGGAGCGCACTTAGATGTAGCTCGCCATTTTGTTACGGCCGATTCGGTGCGTCGCTTTATTGATATGCTTGCCTTGCATGGTATCAATCGTTTTCATTGGCACTTAACCGATGACCAAGGTTGGCGCATTGAAATAAAACGCTATCCTTTGCTCACCAAGGTGGGGGCATGGCGCGACCAAACCACCATAGGACATAATTCGGGCCGTTTTGATGGTAAACGCTATGGTGGTTACTACACACAAAAACAAATAAAGGAAATTGTGAAGTATGCTGCCGCGCGTTACATCACCATTATTCCCGAAATTGATATGCCAGGACATATGCAAGCGGCTTTGGCCTCTTATCCTACGTTGGGTTGTACGGGCGGTCCCTATAAGGTGTGGCAAGAGTGGGGCGTTACGGATAGTGTGCTCTGTGCAGGCAATGCTAAAACCTACGAATTCATCGACAATGTACTTGATGAAGTGGTTCGCTTATTCCCTTCTACCTATATTCATGTGGGAGGTGATGAATGTCCCAAAACCGCCTGGAAACAATGTCCCAAGTGTCAAGCTCTCATTGCACGTGAAGGCTTACAAGCTGATGGCAAACACACAGCTGAAGAACGTTTGCAGAGTTTTTTGATAAAGCATGCTGAAAAGCATCTGAACCAATTAGGAAGGCAAATGATTGGTTGGGACGAAACACTTGAAGGTGGTTTGGCTCCCAATGCAACCGTTATGTCGTGGCGCGGTGAAGGCGGAGGTTTTGAAGCTGCTAAGCAGCATCACAATGTTATTATGACACCTAACACCTACCTTTACTTTGATTATTACCAAAGTGCAGACAAGACCCATGAACCCGAGGCCATAGGTGGATATCTACCACTGCATCATGTGTATGCTTACGAACCCATCCCACGAGGCTTAAAAGCTGATGAGAGGGCTTATATTATAGGTGTACAAGCTAATTTGTGGACAGAATATATACCCACCTATCGTCAGGTGGAGTACATGGAACTGCCGCGTATGGCAGCTTTGAGTGAGGTGCAATGGTGCATGCCCGAACAAAAGAATTATGACGATTTCATTGTACGTTTGCAGCGACTTGTACCCCATTATGATGCTTTGGGCTATAATTATTCGCGTGTAGTGTATCATCCCACACTCATGCTTAGCACCGACACCATAGCGCGAAGCATTGTGGCTACCATACGTACCATTGATAATGCTGCTGTGCATTATACGCTTGATGGCACAAAACCAACCCTTTCATCACCGCTTTACACACATCCCATTAGCATAAAACATGCTTGCACCTTACGTGCGGCAGCCTTTCGGGCGTGGGGCGAGACACCCGAAATAACCCGAAGCTTTCAATTTAACAAAGCTACGGCTTGTCCCATACGTTTGTTACAGCAACCTCATCCACAACAAGTGTATGGTGGCGCTACCTTGCTGGTGGATGGCTTAACGGCTGATGACACCAATTATGCTTCAGGACGTTGGATAGGCTTTTGTGGTAACGATTTGGAGGCAGTGATTGATTTAGGTTCACTGCAAACTGTGCATGAGTTATCGCTGCGTACCTGTGTTGAAAAGGGGTATTGGCTCTTTGATGCTCGTAGCATAACGATTGAAGGCTCAACTGATGGACAACACTTTGTGCCACTTGCACATGAAGAGTATGCCCCATTGACAGAGCAAAACAGCAATGCTATTTATCCGCACAAACTCACGTTTGTGCCCAGTGCAGCACGATATGTAAAGGTAAAGGTGGCATCGGAACGCAGCATTCCTGCTTGGCATCCAGGTAAAGGACATCCAGGCTTTGTGTTTGTTGATGAAATTTGTGTGGAGTAATGCATCGAATTGCTTGGCTGGAGTATGATTTATTAAAAACTTAATAGTTAAATGTTTGCACAACATATTATAAATCTCTACCTTTGCTCACAGATAACAATATCAAACACTATTAAATTAAAAAAAATGCGTATGAAAAAGATTTTACTCTCTTTATTCGCTATGTTTGCTGTCTTTGCAACAGCATTCGCTGACAATGTAACTGTAAGTTGGAATTCAGTTGACGCTTGGGAAACAACTGAGGCTGGTGTACTCTCTTACACACAAGATGGCTACACACTTGCTGCTCAAAAGAACAATGGTTCAACAGCTCCTGCTATTAATCCTAACTTTAAAGACTTGCGTGTTTATGCTAAGGGTACATTGACTGTTTCAACTACAGGTGCAAATATGACTCAAATCACCTTTAACTTGTCATCACAAGCTAAGAAACGTCAAACAGAAATCACTGCTTCAACAGGCTCTGTTGAAATCAATTTAACAGATATGGTTGTTATTTGGAAAGGTGATGCCAAAGAAGTTTCTTTCACCGTAGGTGATAAAGCAACATTAGGTAGCGATGGTGAAGCTAAGGCAGGCCAATTCTGCATTAAGGACCTTATTATCAGCACTGGTGGTGACGCTCCTGTTGAACCAGTAAAGCCTGAGGCAAAGGGTGATGGCACACAAGCTAATCCATTCAATGCTGTAGCTGCTACTGACTACACAAATGCGCTTGAAGCTGATGTTAACTCTGAGAATGTTATTTACATTAAGGGTATCGTTTCAAATGTAGGTGAGGCTTATAACACTAAATTTGGCAATGCTACTTTCTCTATCTCTGAGGATGGTTCAAGAAACTTTGAGTTCCTTGTGTATCGTGCTCTTTACTTGGATAACGTAAAGTATGCCGATGAAACAAAACAAAACATCAAGGTAGGTGACGAAGTTGTTGTATGTGGTAACGTTGTAAACTTCAAGGGCAATACTCCTGAAACTGTTTCAGGCAAGGCTTACCTTTACTCACTCAAAGGCAATGTAACTGGTATCAACCCAACTGTTGTAATTCCTGTTGCTAAGCAGAGCATCTATAGCATCGATGGTCGCAAGCTTAACAAGTTGGTAAAGGGTGTGAACATTGTAAATGGTAAGAAGGTTATCAAGTAAATATGAAAAGTTGCGCATCATGAGTTGATGTACATCTTGAGTAATCATAATGAAAGCTCCGTTGTTAGGCTGCTAAACATGCCTAATAACGGAGCTTTCATTTGCTTTAGTTTTATGTTTTATGCAACCAACTGGTTTTGACGGGATATTGAATCTAAACTCGGCAACTATTTTTGAATACCTACTTACCTACTTAGTGTTTTGCACAAAATTGTACTTGCGATTAAGTTACCCGTTGGCGGAATTTCAGGTTAACGGGTTAACAAGTTGACAGGTTAACAAGTA